>DASSGC010000166.1:0-5041 GCA_035693765.1 Acidimicrobiales bacterium | reverse complement strand
ATCGAAGGCGAGACCGTCACACTCTTCTGCCGGCCGGGCTGCCGCAAGTGCACGCGCGTGCGCCGATGGCTGGACGGCCTCGGGCTGCGCGTCGGGCCCGTCGACCCATCCGCGGACGAGGAGGCCCGCTCCTATCTGTTGGATCACGGCTTCCGGGGGACGCCATGGTCCGCACCTCAGATGGGCGTCTGGCCTGGGGGCCGAACCGGAGCAACTCGCTGACGCGTTGCTGATTCTCGCCGCTGCCGCGGACCCGCAGAAGCAGTCGGAGTAGCGGCTGGAGAGTGGATGCCGAGGCCGAAACGGGCCCGCGTTGCACCGGCGGCCTACGTTCCCGATGGGAACAGGATGGGAACCAGGGTCGGCACCCACTGGCCGCTGCGTTCCCACCCGTTCGAGGCAGTCGGCAGCGCGGTGGCCGTCGTGGCGGGCATGTCTGCTTGCGCCTCAGGTATCCGCGATGCTGCAGGTCGTGGGCACGCCTGCCAAACGCCGCTCACGCTGGCCGGCACACGTCCGCCGCCGCGACGGACATCTGGTGGCCTTTGACGTGGCGCGCATCGAGGAGCCGTGGCCCGGGCGGCGCGGGAGGTCGGCCGCGGCGAGCGTCGGCTCGCCGCCGACCTCGTCGCGGGGGTGGCGGGCGAGTTGGGCACCCGGTACCCGGGGGCGGGCGCCCGAGGTCGAGCAGATTCAGGATGTCGCCCGGGCCTATGTCCTGTACCGGCGCCGGCGGGCCGAGCGCGCGAGGCGAAGGCGCTGTTGCAGGTGCGTGACGAGCTCAAGCTGAGCCCGGCGCGTCCACCCGGTGGGGCGAGCGCTTCTCTGAGCTGCTGCGCAGGCTGGAGTTCCTGCCCAACTCACCCACGCTCATGAACGCCGGGACCCCGATCGGCCTGCTGTCGGGCTGTGTGGTGCTGCCGGTGGAGGACTCGCTGCGGTCGATCTTCGCCGCGCTCGGTCACGCCGCCCTGGTGCACCAGGCGGGCGGCGGCACCGGCTACACCTTCTCCCACCTGCGGCCCGAGGGCGACGTCGTGGCCAGCACGGGTGGCACGGCCAGCGGGCCGCTGTCGTTCCTGCGGGTGTTCGACACCGCCGCCGGGGTCCTGCGCCTCGGGGGCCGGCGCCGGGCGGCCAGCATGGCCGTCCTCGACGTCTCCCACCCCGACGTCTACGCCTTCGTCGCGGCCAAGGCGATCCCCGGCGACCTGGAGCACTTTAACCTGTCGGTCGGGGTCACGGACCGGTTCCTGCGGGCGGTCGAGCGCGGCGGCATCCACCGGCCGGTCAACCCCCGTACCGGGCGGACCGTGGCCCGGGTGCCGGCGGCCGACCTGTTCGACGCCATCTGCGACGCCGCCCACCGCAGCGGCGATCCCGGGCTTCTGTTCCTCGACACGATCAATCGGGCCAACCCGACGCCGGCGCTCGGGCGCATCGAGGCGACGAACCCGTGCGGTGAGGTCCCACTGTTACCGAACGAGTCCTGCAACCTCGGCTCGATCAACGTTGCCCTCGAGCACGCCGCCCACGCCACCCGCAAAGTCGGCCTCGGCATCATGGGACTGGCCGAGTTGCTCGCCGCGATCGGCGTCCCCTACGACAGCGAGCGTGCGGTCCGGCTCGTGGGCCGCCTCGCCCGCCACATCGGCGAGCACGCCCGCCACGCCTCGGTCGAGCTTGCCACCGCACGCGGCCTCTTCCCCGCCTTCCCCCGACAGCGCCTTCGCCCGCGCCGGCTCTGCTCCCCAGCGCAACGCTCAGGTCACCTCGGTGGCGCCTACCGGTACCGTGTCGCTCATCGCCGGCACCACCGCGGGGATCGAGCCGATGTTCGCCATCGCCTACGCCCGCAACGTGCTCGGCCGCCACCTCGTCGAGGTCAACCCCCACTTCGAGCGGCTCGCTCGCGACCGCGGCTTCTACAGCGACGAGCTGATGGCCGCCATCGCCCGCACAGGCGGTGTGCGCGACAACCCCAACGTCCCCGACGACGTGCGGGCCGCGTTCCCCACGGCCCTGGAGATCGCCCCCCAGTGGCACCTGCGCATCCAGGCCGCCGTGCAGCGCCACGTGGACGCCGCGGTGTCCAAGACCATCAACCTGCCCGCCGAGGCAACGGTCGACGACGTGCGCGCCATCTACCTCGCGGCCTGGAGGGTCCGGGTCAAGGGCATCACCGTCTGCCGCTACGGCAGCAGGCCCAGGCAGGTCCTCACTCTGCTGTCCGCCGATGCCGGGGCGGCGTTGCCGAGCCGCCGGTGCGGGTCGACACCGCCTTTGCTGGCGGCTGTGCCGCTTACGTGTGCGAGTTCTGAGCCGCCCCGCCCTCAATCCGGCGCCGGGCCGGTACCGTGCGTCGTGGCCTGTGGATCAGGCGGCGGCGACGCGCTGGTCGCCTCCTGGTGCAGGTTCCGTTCGAGCTGATGGAGGGCGGCGATCATCTCGGCTGCTTCGTTGTCACCGAGGCGGGCATCGAGGAGCGGGTAGTCCAGCTCCTCCTCCTTGGCGAGGTGAGCCGGATGATGGTGTCGAGCCCGTACAGGTCCGCCCGCAGCTGACGATCGAGGTTGGCGTCAAGCTCACTCGACCTGCGCAGCGCGCCGAGCGCAGCGATCCGCCGGCGGATCTCCTCGTTATCGCAGCGCGTGGTCAGCGTCGCGTCGTTCCCACGAGCCTGTCGATCGTTGGGTCGAGCGCCGCCTCCTCGGCGGCCATGTGCGGCAGGAGGTGACGTTCGAGAAGGCGCTGCGTTCGGTCGAGCTGCGCGGTGGCAGCCGGTGAGCCGACTGCGTCGGCGGCCACGCACAGCGCAGCGAGCTCGGGCAGGAGCGCACGGTGCTCGTCCCGCAGCGGCTCAGTTGCTCGCATCACCGGTGGACCTCCGGACGACGACGACGGGGCATTCGGCGTGCATGACGACTCGCTGGCTGATCGAGCCGAGCAAGGTGCCCGTGACACCACCGTGGCCGTGGGATCCGACGACGACAAGGTCGGCGTGCCGAGAGGCCGCGATCAGCTCGTTGGCTGCGTGGCCCTTGGCGACATGGCGTTCCAGGGAACCGTTGACCTCGCCTGCTGCGGTGATGGCGTGATCGAGCACCTCCGATGCGTAAGCCTCGAACTCGTCGTCGGGGTAGGGCGGCGAGACCCCAGGCAGGCCGACGTAGGGAAGCAAAGGGTGGATCCCTTCAGCGACTCATATCAGCGTCATGGGCTGGTGGCGTCACTTCCGTTGACGACGGGGGTACCCCGACGCGCCGACGGTTCTACGGGGCTCAGGGTCGCTGACGTTGTGTGTGCAACGTCGGCGCATCGAGGCGGCGCGACCCACGACGCCTCGGTCGGACGCGTCTTTGGCTGACACATCAACAATGGTCGACTCGGGTTGATGCTGGTGGGTCGCGGCGAGATAGATCGAGCACTTTGGTGTGGGTTCGGGCGCGGCGGATGGCCTGATCGAGCGCAATGAGGTGGGACTGCACGGTGTGGCCACGCGCTCGAGCCTGGCCTCGGGCCGCGAGCTGGCCGGCGCGCCTCGGGTCGTGGAGCTGCGCCTCGATGGCGCGAGCCCACCCAGTGACGTGGGAGGGCTCGACGAGCGACCCGCTGTGGCCACAGGTATGGACGCGACCTCGGCGTGCGCGTCCTGCCGATCTACGGAGGCCAGCCGATGCCGATGGCCGAAGCCGTGCGCCGTCTCAACGAGTTGCTCGACCTGGGTGAGGTGAACTGGACGGCCGCACTCCATCTGACCTGCTAGTCCCGGGCCGCCAGCGGCCACCCCGGCGCGCCGCTGCCCCGATGGCGGATCACGCTCCCACGTGACCGCCGACGAGCTTGTCCTCGCGCGGGTGCGAGAGGCCCAGTCCGCCCGGGGGTCCTGGTCCGGCTGAGTCGCCCGCCGGCTACCCTTTTCCTGGGCCGTGACACGGAGGCGCCGCCGATCGACGACACGTCGCCTTTCGCAGGGACCACACCGGTGGTGTCTTTGGCCCACGCCGACGGGGCGGTGACCCTGGTCGAGGGTCAGACGTTCTGCCTGTCGGGGCGAACCGGTGACATGTCCACCGACTTTCCGCATGGGTTGTTCGTGCTGGACACCCGTGTTCTGTCGCGCTGGGATCTCCGGGTGAACGGCCACGGGCTCGAACCTCTCGCGGTCGACGTCACGGAGCCGTTCGCGGCGACCTACGTCGCGCGTGCCCATCCTGCGGCGGACCGGGTCGATGCCGACATCGTGGTGTTTCGGCACCGGAGCGTCGGGTGGGGCATGCGGGAGCGGGTCGTGGTCACCAACCACGGCCTCGGTCACGCGCCGACGGTGCTCGAGCTGCGCTGTGACGTCGACTTCGCCGACCTGTTCGAGGTCAAGGAGAGCAGGGTCCAGCCCAGGGGTGCCCACGCCTGTGAGATCACGCCGTCCGGTCTGCGCTTCAGCTATGACGGCGGGGTTGTCGCCAAGGCCGTCGACGTCGATGCGGGCGAGACGGCCGTCGTCGAGCCCGGGATGATCACGTGGGCCGCGACCCTGGCACCTGGGCACACCTGGGAGGTGTGCGTTGAGGTCGTCACCAAGCTCGGGGGCGTGGCCATCGAACCGCGGTTCCGTTGCGGCGGATCCGACGCCGAGGCGGTGCCCGCGCAGCGGCTGGCGTCGTGGCGGGCGACGCTCCCGGGCGTGGATACCGACCACCCGGCGTTGGCTGGGGCGGTCCGCCGCGCCGGTGAGGACCTCGGCGCCCTGCGGATCTTCGATCCCGACCACCCCGACGTCCCGATCCTGGCCGCGGGAGCGCCGTGGTTCATGACGGTGTTCGGCCGGGACTCGCTGCTCACCGGGTGGATGACTCTGCTCGCGGACCCCACCCTTGCCCTGGGCGTGCTGGAGACGCTTGCCCGGTTCCAGGGCGACGACGTGAACACGGCCACCGAGGAGGAGCCGGGCAAGATACTGCACGAGATGCGTTTCGGGTCCGCCGACGGCCTGGCTTTAGGGGGAGGCGACATCTACTACGGGTCGGTCGACGCGACGCCG
>DASSGC010000165.1:0-2883 GCA_035693765.1 Acidimicrobiales bacterium | reverse complement strand
CCTGTCCGACCTGCTGGTGCCGTGGCCCCGCATCGAGGCCCAGGTCCGGGCCGCCGCCGGCGCCGGGCTGGCGCTCGCCCTGTTCAACCCGCGCTCGGCCGGGCGGCCCGACCACCTGGCCCGGGCGGCCGCGGTGCTGGCCGAGGTGCTCGATCCCGCCACCCCGGTCACCGTCGTCACCGACGCCACCGGCCCCGCCGAGACGGTCACCGTCACGACGCTCGCCGCGCTCGACCCCGCGGCGGCCGGCATGCGGTCGCTGGTGCTGGTGGGATCGCCCGACACCGCCGTGATGGGCGGCCGGGTCGTGACCCGGCGCCACCACCCCCGTCCCGACGAGACCCGCCGCGACGACGCCCACCCGGAGCCGGTCACGTGAGCCCCCCACCCACCGAGCCCCTCCCCCCCGTGCACCCCATCGAGGCCGAGAGCTACCGGATCCTGGCCGAGCGGGTCGACCTGTCGGCGTGGCCGCCCCGGGCGCGGGCCGTCGTGGCCCGGGTGATCCACGCCGCGGCCGACGTGGGCTACGCCGAGACGCTGGTGGTCGGCGAGGCCGCCTGCGCCGCCGGCGTCGCCGCCCTGCGGTCCGGTGCGCCCGTGGTGGCCGACGTCGACATGGTGGCCGTGGCCTCCCGCCGCGCCGGCACCCGCTCGCTGCTCGCCGAGGGGCGCGAGCGCGTCGCGGCCGACCGGGCGGCCGTGCCCGACCTCACGGTGTCGGCCGCCGCCATGCGGGTGGCCGCCGAGCGGTGGCCGTGCGGCGCCGTGGTGGTGGTCGGCAACGCCCCCACCGCGCTGCGCGAGGTCGTGTCGCTGGCCGCCGCCGGCGGCTTCGCACCGGCGCTGGTCATCGGGCTGCCGGTGGGGTTCGTCGGTGCGGCCGAGGCCAAGGTCGACCTGCGGGCCAGCGGCCTGCCCGCCATCTCCAACGTCGGCGAGCGGGGCGGCAGCGCCGTGGCCGCCGCCGCCCTCAACGCCCTGTGGCGCCTGGCGCAGGAGGAGGACCCGGCATGACCGCACGCCCGCTCGTCCACCTGGTCGGCGCGGGGCCCGGCGACCCGCTGCTGCTCACCCGGAAGGCCGCCCGCCTGCTGGCGGCGGCCGACGTGGTGGTCGCCGACCGCCCGTCGATCGACCCGGTCCTCGCCCTCGCCGGCCCGCACACCGAGCGGATCTACGTCGGTCGCACCGCGGCGGGGCCGGCCTGGACGACCGGCGCCCTCGCCGACCTGCTCGCCACCCACGCCCGGCAGGGGCGCTGCGTGGTGCGGCTCAAGAGCGGCGACCCGTTCGTGTGCGCCCGCGGCGCGGAGGAGATGGCCGCGCTCGCCGCCCGCGGGGTGGCCTGCGCGGTCACGCCGGGGGTGACCTCGGCCACCGCCGTCCCGCTGGCCGCCGGCGTGCCGCGGGGCATGACGGTCACCGTCGCCTCGGGCGACCGCGACCCGGTGCTGGCGCCCGTTCCGTGGGAGGCGCTGGCCGACCCGGACGCGGCGCTGGTCGTGCTCACCGGCCGGGCCCGCCAGGGGGCCATCGCCGACCGCCTCGTGGCGGCGGGCCTGCCCGCCGGCGCAGGCGCCGCGGTGGTCCACGCCGCCGGCCGGCCCGGTACGCGCATCGCCCGCACGACGCTCGCCGACCTCGGCCACACCCGGCTGCCGCCGCCGGCGGCCGTGGTCGTCGGCCCGCAGCCCGCCGGGGGCCACGATGCACGTCCCTGACGGGTGGGTCGACCTGCCCACCTCGGCCGCGGCCGGGGCGGTGGCGCTGTCGGGCACCGCGGTCGCGGCCCGGCGGGCCGCGGCGGCGCTGCGCGACCGGGTGACGACCCTGCCGGCCGTGATGGCCGCGTACCTGCTCGTCGGGCAGTTGCTGGTGATCCCGGTGGGGTTCGGGACGAGCGCCCACCTGGTGGGCACCGGGCTGGCGGCCCTGCTGGTGGGCCCGGCGGTGGCGATCGTGTGCGTGGCCGTGGTGGTCGTCGTGCAGGCGCTCGTGCTGGCCGACGGGGGCGTGACCGCGCTCGGGCTCAACCTGGTCAACGACGGGCTCGTGCCCGCGCTGGTCGCCTGGGGCGTGTTCGCCGCCTGCCGCCCGCTGGCGGGTCGGTCCGCACCCGGCGGGACGGGGCGGCGCCGGACCGCCGCGCTGGGCGGTGTCGCCGCGTCGGCCGGCGCGCTGGCCGCCGCCGCGGCGGCGACGGCGGCGTTCGTCGTCGGCGGCACCGACGCCGTGCCGGCGGAGGTCGTGGCGGCGAGCATCGGCGGGGGCCACGTCGTCCTGGCGGCGGTCGAGGGTGGGTTGACCGCGCTCGTCCTGTCGACCGTGCTGCGGCTGCGGCCCGACCTCGTGCGGGCCGTCCGGCGCCGCGGCCCGGCCGTCCCCGCCCTGCCCGCGTCGCCGGTGGCCGGAGGATGACGCCGTGAGCAGCGCGCACGGGCAGGACCGGGCCGCGGCCCGGCTGCGCGGTCCCCTGTCGGGCCTGGCCCCGGAGGCCAAGGTGGCGGGGATGATCGCCTTCCTGGTGGTGGTGGCGGTGACCCCGCCGTCGGCGCCCGCCGCGCTGGCGCTCCAGGGCGGGGTGGCGGTGGCCGTCGCCGTGCTGGCGCTGGTCGACTGGCGGTCGGTCGCCGCCCGGCTCACCCTCGACCTGCCGCTCGCCGTGCTGGCCGTCGCCTACGCGCTGGCCGGCCGGGCACCCCACGTCGAGGTGCTGGGCGTGACGCTGTCGCAGCCGGGGCTGCGGGCCGGGCTGACCGTGGTGGCCAAGGCGACGATCGGCATCGTGGCGGTGAGCGCGCTGGCGGCGTCGTCGTCGGTGCCCGAGATCGTGGCCGGGCTGGGCCGCCTGCGCGCGCCCGCCTGGTTCGTCCGGCTCGT
>DASSGC010000164.1:0-2239 GCA_035693765.1 Acidimicrobiales bacterium | reverse complement strand
TCCTCGCCCTGGGCGCGGGCCCGGGCCAGCATCCCGGCCACCTCGGCCTCGGCGTCGGCGACCGCCCGTCGTCCGGCCTCCTCGGCGCGGCCGCGCAGGCGGTCGGCCTCGTCCCGGGCGGTGGCCAGCAGCGCCCGGCGGAGTGGCTCCAGCGCCAGCCGCTGGTCCTGGACGAGGTCGGTCACGGGGGCATCACCACCGTGAGCGGGGCCAGCGCGGCGGTGCGGTCGGCTCCGAGGGCGTCGGCGGCGTCCGCGGTGAGGATGACCACGGCGGCCTGCACCGACGTCGTCCCCCACACGGCGCGAACCTCGGCGGCGTCGCTCGCCGGGCAGGTCCGCACCCCGGCCAGCGCGAAGCCGGCGATGAGCGCCGGCGCGCCGATCGCGACGATCTCCTGTGGGGGCGTGCCGGGGCTCATGCCTTGCCGATCAGGATCACCGAGACGATGAGCCCGTAGATCGCGATGCCCTCGGCGAGGCCGACGATGACCATGGCCCGCCCGAACAGCTCGGGTCGTTCGCTCATCGCGGCCAGCGCCGCGGACCCGGTGTAGGCCACCGCGATCGCGGCGCCGATGGAGGACCCCGCGACGGCGATCGCGGCGCCGATCAGGGCCGACCCGTTGGCCTCGGGGGCCGCGGCAGCGGCGACCTGCGGGAAGGTCGAGGCCGATGACGGCTCGGCCGTGGCCGCGAGCACCACGAGCACGAGCGCGGCGAGGAGCAGCAGGCCGTTGGCGGCCAGCACCAGGCGGACGGCGGTGTGGCCGCGTCTGCGCACCAGCCACGGCGTGGCCAGGCCGACGACGACCACTGCGGGCAGGGCGATCATCCAGGTCAACATGGGACCTCCGAGGTGTCCAGGGGAACGTGCCAGGGGCGGAAGGGCCAACCCTCGGTGTCGAAGACCCGGGAGAAGAGCTCGTAGTACTCCAGTCGAAGGGCCTGGATGCCGGCGACGAGACCTTCCAGCGCGAAGGCCACCGCGTTGCCCAGGAGGAACACCAGCACCGCACCGACGGCCCCGAGGCCGCCCTGGGGCCACAGTCCGACGGTGGCCTGCCAGATCACCGCGCCCAGAGCCGCATGGGTCAGCCCGAAGGCGGCCAGGCGGGCGAAGCTGACGAGGTTCGAGCCGAGCCGCAGGACGAGGTCGAACAGGCCGACCCCTGCCTCGGCCGCCCCCGCGGCCCCCCCGCCCGCGGAGGCGAGGAGACCGGCATACGCCGTGGCGGTGCCGGCCAGTGCCACCACGCCGCCCAGCACCGCGGCCCAGGCCGCGCCCAGGTAGACACCGGCGGCCACGGCACCGAGCCCCAGGAAGAGCGCGGCACCGGCCAGGCCGGACGGCGCGTAGACCGCGGCCCGCCAGCCGCCCTCGCGGAAGCGGTTGACCGAGCCCAGCGCGTAGGCGCCGGCCAGCAGCAGCGCACCCACGGCCACCCCGGCCCCCAAGAGCTCGACCGGGTGCTCCAGGGGGTCCATCCAGAGCACGGGCACGACGCCCGTGGGCCCGAAGAACTCGCCGTAGAGAGCCCCGAACACCATGCTGGCGACGCCCGCACCGGCGAGGAACAGCCACACCGGCCGGAGCCGTGCCAGCCGCGGCCACCACTGCAGGCGCACGGCCACCGCGGCCAGCAGCAGCAGTGCACCGTGGCCGACGTCGGCGAACATCATCCCGAACATCAGCACGTAGGCCAGACCCGCGACGATCGACGGGTTCACGTCCGCGTACGGCACGGTGGCGTAGGTCTCGACCAGCGGCGCGAGCTCGCGCGAGGCACCACTCGTGGGCAGCAGCGTGGGCGGCTGCACCCCGGCCGGGCGCGGCATCGGCACGACCGCGCCACCCACGGGCACGAGGCGCTCGGCGAGGTGGGGCAGGTCGTGCGCGGGCATCCACCCCACGAGCCCCACGACGCCGCCGCGGACCAGCGACTGGCTGGCCCGCTGCTCCACCTGGGCCTCCCCGGCGATGAGGTCCAGGCGCCCCACCTCCTCGCAGTGGGTGAGGTCCGGTGGAGTGGCCGAGAGGTGGGCGGGGACGGCGTCGCCCGTGTGCAGCCGCAGCAGCAGGGTGCTCGCCGGGCCCCTGGCCCGCGAGTCGCTGCCCGGTGCGACGTCGTCCAGGCCCACGGTCCCCTCGTCGGCGACGCTGACCAGCAGGTCGCGGAGGGCGTGGCGTGGTGCCAGCAGCGCCACCCGCTGCATGGCGACCGGGGACACGGCCTCAC
>DASSGC010000163.1:0-2673 GCA_035693765.1 Acidimicrobiales bacterium | reverse complement strand
GCCGAGGCTGGTGAGGGCGCGCACCTCCTTGATGACGGCGATCTTCTGGCCACCGGCGGCGATCAGCACGACGTCGAACTCGGTCTGCTCCTCCTCGGCGACGGCCTCGCCGCCGCCACCGGCGCCCGGAGCGGCGACGGCCACCGGCGCGGCCGCGGTCACGCCGAAGCGCTCTTCGAACTCCTTGAGGAGCTCGCTCAGCTCGAGCACGGTCATGCTCGAGATCGAATCGAGGATCTCTTCCTTGGTTGCCATGGTCAGCTCTCTTCCGTGGTGGGCTCCGCCGCGTCGGCAGGAGCGTCGGGCGTGGGGGCGTCGGCGGGCGGTGCGTCGGTGGGACCGGCGCCGCCCTTCTCGATGAGGGCCGAGAGGCCGTACGCGAAGTTGCGGGGCAGGGCCTGGAGCAGTCCGGCGAACTGCTGCATCGGGGCGGCGAACGCACCGGCGAGCCGGGCCAGCAGCACCTCGCGTGGCTCGACGTCGGCCAGGGCCTTGGCGTCGTCGGCCGACAGGGTCCTGTCGTCCATGACGCCGCCCTTGACCACCAGCGCGGGGTTGCCCCGGGCGAAGTCGCGCAGGGCCTTGGCCACCATCACGGCATCGCCGGGAGCACCGTCGGGGCGCTCGCTCACGAAGGCGATGGCGGTCGGGCCGACCAGCAGATCGTCGATCTCGAGGCCCGCGTTGCGGGCCGCGAACCGCACGAGGGTGTTCTTGTAGACCTTGTACTCGCCGCCCACGTCGCGCAGCGCCCGGCGCAGATCGCCGAGTGCGGACACGTCGAGGCCGCGGTACTCCGTCAGCAGGGCCGCGGACGACGTGGCGAAGCGTTCCTGCACCTCGTCCACCACGGCAACCTTCTCCGGTCTCGGGTTCTCCATCGACACCTCCTCTCATGTGCTCGGACGCTCGCTTGGCAGCGAACGCCGCGGCACACGGCGCCGGCCCGGAGGGCGGCGAGGGTGTCGAAGGGTCCGCCTGCTCAGGCGGGCACGCTGGCCCTTTCAGCCCGGGATCGGGATCCCTGGCACCGGAGGTCTTCGGCGAGCGAAGTCGGTTGTCACTAGCGGTGTAGCAGCGGGCAAGCCTAGCGGTCTCCTCCGCCGCCGCCCAACCGCGACCCGCGCCCGGCTGCCCGACGCCACGCTCGACTGCCCGGCGGAGCCGGAACGGTCGGGCACGGGCACGACCGAGGTCGTCCGGCGCGCCGGCGTCTCGCCCCTAGCCGTACCGAGCTGCCTCGGCCGACGCGGCCGACGGGGGTGCTAGGCGACCGCCTCGTCGGCCCCCACCCGCAGGCGGGCGGGGTCGATCTTGATGCCCGGGCCCATCGTCGAGCTGACGGTGACCCGCCGCATGTAGCGGCCCTTGGCCGACGCGGGCTTGGCCCGGTTCAGCTCGTCGACCACGGCCCGGAAGTTCTCCGTCAGGGCGGCCGGCGCGAACGACGCCTTGCCGATCGGGACGGCGACGTTGCCGTAGCGGTCGGTGCGGTACTCGACCTTGCCGCCCTTGAACTCGCCCACGGCCTTGGCCACGTCGGGCGTGACCGTGCCCGACTTGGGGTTCGGCATGAGGCCGCGGGGGCCGAGCACCCGGCCGAGCCGGCCGACGACCGGCATGAGGTCGGGCGTGGCGATCGTGATGTCGAAGTCGAGCATGCCGCCCTCGATCTGGGCGGCCAGGTCGTCGGCGCCCACGATGTCGGCGCCGGCCTCGCGGGCCGCGGTGGCGGCCTCGCCGGCGGCGAACACGGCGACCCGGACGTCCTTGCCCGTGCCCGACGGGAGGGCGACGGTGCCGCGGACGATCTGGTCGGCCTTGCGGGGGTCGACGCCCAGGCGGACGACGAGCTCGATCGTCTCGTCGAAGTTGGCCTTGGCCAGCGACAGCAGGATGTCGATGGCCTCGCCGGGGGTGTGGAGGCGCTCGCGGTCGAAGCGCTTCAGAGCGTCGCGGTACTTCTTGCCTTGCGCCATGGTGGCTCCCTCGTGGTGAGCGGCGGCCGGGCGAGGTGGTCCCGGTCCTGCCGTGGATGGACGGTGGGTGGTGCGGGGGCGATCGCCCCGGCCGGTCCGGGACGATCCCTGGCTCAGCCGACCTCGAGGCCCATCGACCGCGCGGTGCCGGCCACCTGGGCCTTGGCCGCCTCGAGGTCGTAGGCGTTGAGGTCGGGCATCTTGATCTTGGCGATCTCCTCGACCTGGGCGTCGGTCACCTTGCCGACGATCTCCTTGCCCGGGGCGGTCGAGGCCTTGTCGAGGCCGGCCGCCTCGCGCAGGAGGACCGGCGTGGGCGGCGTCTTGAGGACGAACGTGAACGTCCGGTCCTCGAACACCGTGATCTCGACCGGCACGATGGTGCCCCGCTGCGACTCGGTGGCGGCGTTGTAGGCCTTGCAGAAGTCCATGATCGCCACGCCGTGGGGACCGAGGGCGGTGCCGACGGGGGGCGCGGGGGTGGCCTGACCGGCCGGGATCTGGATCTTGACGACAGCCAGGACCTTCTTCTTGGCCATGAGGCCGACTCCTTGCGAGTGGACGAGCTAGGGGGTTGGACAGTCTGCTACAGCTTGGCGACCTGGGAGAAGTCGAGCTCCACGGGCGTCTCCCGACCGAAGATGTTCACGAGCACCTTCACCTTGAGCTGGTCCTCGTTGATCTCGATGATCTC
>DASSGC010000162.1:0-2343 GCA_035693765.1 Acidimicrobiales bacterium | reverse complement strand
CCGGCCACCGCCCTGGGCGTCGTCGAGCCACTGTGGTGGGGCTTCGTCTCCATCGCCCTGGGCCGGGGCGCTGCCGCGACGGGCCTGGATGCCGGTGCCGTCGCCGCGATGTCCGCGGCGGGGTTCATCGTCCTCGTCGAGGTCGCCGCTGCCGCCAGAAGGTCCGCACTCGCCGTGGCCCTGCCGGCCGTCGGCCTCGGTGTCGCCCTCATCGCCTCGACCACCGACCCGTGGTGGGCGGTGGCCGCCCTCGGCGTCGCCGGCGTCTGGACCGCCGTGCGCCGGGCCACCCCCTTCGGCGCGCGTGGTGCGCCCGGCATCCTCGACGCCTCGACCGCCGTGCTGCCCGCGCTCGCCCTGTCGAGCCTCGGCACCGCCACCGACGTCCCCACCGCCCTGCTGACGGGGGCGGTGCTCGTGGTCGTCGCGACGGTCCTCGCTCGAGGGCACCTCCTGACCCGGCATCCGCACGACCGCTACTGGTCGCTCTGGTGGGCCGTCGCGGGGGTGGTCGTCCTGGCGCTCACCACCGGAACCCTGGCCGGGAACCCGTCGTGGACCGACAGCGAGCGGTGGACGCTCGTCGGCGCCCTGGCGCTGCTCACGCTCGCGGGCGCGTCCGGTCCCGTCGGGGCCACCTGGCGTCCGCCCCTCACGACCGGCCTGGCCGCCCTCACCTGGGTCGCAGCCGCCGGCGTCACCGACGCCTCCACCGTCGCCCTCACGACACCGCCGGCCCTGGCCGGTCTCGCGATGGTCGTCACGGCACACTCCCTGCCCGCACGCCGGCCCGCGCCCCTCGCCGCTCTCGGGCTGACCGGGCACGCCCTCGGCCTCCTGGCCGTCCTCGCCGCGACGCCCGACCACTGGGCCCCCGTCGTCACGCTCGGTCTCGCGACGGTGGGCTGGGTCGTCACCGGGTGGCGTGACGCGCAGGGACGCTCCGTGGTGAGCGCGGCACTCGCCCGCGTCGGCCGCTGGCTGACGTGGGTCCCGGCCGGCCTCGCGGCGGGCGGCATCCCGCTGACGGCATCCCTCCTCCTCGACCGCACGGGGATCCTGCCGATCGACGACCCGTGGTCGGTGCTCGTCCCGGTCGCCGCGGCGATGGCCTATGCCGTCGCGAGCCGGCTGCCGCTCCCCCGCCGGGTGGTCGCGGTGGCCGCCTGGGCCGGGTTCCTCTCCGCGGTCCTCGCCGCTGCAGGGGCCACGACCCGACCGTCCGCCGTGGTGGGCCTCGCAGCGATCCCGGGCGCCGTGGTGCTGCTGAACCCGGCGCGACGCGCCACGGTCATGACCTGGACCGCGTGGGCCGTCGCGGCACCCCTGGCCGGGCTGCTCGCCGCCGAGACCTGGCCTTGGTTCGAGTCGCTGCCGGCCGCCACGGCACTCTCGCTCACCCTCGTGGCGGTGGGCTCGGCCCTGCGCGTCGGCGGGGCTGCCGCCGACCTGCGCGGCCGGGACCGGACGCCGCGCCTGCTGCCGGTGCACCCCTCTGCCCTCCCGCCCGTGGTCCTCGGAGCGGCTCAGCTCGTGCTGGGCCTGTTCACCGCGATCATGCTCGTGCCCGACGACACCTCCGGGTGGATGTTCGCCGGCGCCGCCACCGCCCTGATCGTCACCGCCGTGCTCACCCGGGCCGGCGTCATAGCCGGCGCGGCCACGGCGGTCGGCTGGGTCGCGGTCCTGCTGCTCGCGGCGCCCACACTCGAGGAACGGCCGTGGATCGCCGTGGTCACCGCCCTGGCGCTGCTCCTCGCGGCCGAAGGGCTGTCGCGCCTCACCACGGGCCCGGCCTGGTGGACCCGCTGGGACCTCCCGGTGCTCGTCGCCGTCGCGCCCGTCGCTCTGACCGCGCTCGTGGTGTCCGCGGACGGCCCGGCAGCCGCCGCGACCTCCGCCGCCGTCGGTGCGCAGTGCCTCGCCGTGGCGGCCCGGCTCCGGCACCACCTCATGACCGCCCTGGCCCTCGGCGCGACCGGCACCGCCCTCGTGCTCGGCGGCGCCGCCACCGCCGGCCCCGGCTGGCTGGCGCTGGCGCTGCTCGGGCTCTCGGTCAGCCTCACGTGGCTCGCCGTGGGCGCGCAGGGCGGGGCACGGACCGCACTGCAGGTCGGCAGCGCGGTCGCGGCGGTGGGCGCCTGGAGGGCCGCGACCGTGGGGCTCGAGCGGTCGGGCCAGCGGGTCGTCGAGTTGACGGCCCTGGCGGCCGCAGCCCTGGTGGCGACCGTGACCGTTGCGACCTACCGCGCCCGGATCGACCGCTCGTGGGTGCTCGCGTGGGGTGGTGCCGCCGTGCTCGTCGAGGGCGCCTGCGCGTGGGCCGCCCTGGCCCCGGCCGCC
>DASSGC010000161.1:0-3979 GCA_035693765.1 Acidimicrobiales bacterium | reverse complement strand
CGACAGGTAGTTGCCGGTGCGGTCGCGGACCACGAACCCCACCTGCAGGCTCACGTGGGTCACGAGCACGCCCAGGGCGGCGATGGCCCGCATGCCGTCGAACCCCGCGAAGCGGCCCGACGACGACCCCAGGCCGCCCGGCGGGTCGGCCGCGGCGTCGACGGCCGGGCCCGCCGCGGCGGGGACCCCGACGCCGGCGGGCCCGTCGCCCGCCGGGGCCTCGGGGGCCGGCGCGGCGCCGTCCGCCGGGTCGGCGCCGACCGGCGGATCGGCGGGCCGCAGGGACGGCTCCAGCTCCCGGCCGCGGCGGCGGCGGAACGCGGTCCAGGCGCCGTCGAGCGAGACGGCGGCGGGGATCATCAGGGCCAGCTCGGCGGGCAGGCGGAAGCGCGTGTTCCCGTAGACCACGGCCACGGTCGCCACGACGCTGACGCAGACGGCCACCAGCGGGAAGACGGGCCGGCCGGCCCGCCGCAGCCCGACCAGGCCGAAGGCCCCGGCGACGGCGACCCCGTACCACACCCCCAGGCCGATCTCGCCGAGGACGGGCTCCTTCGTCTCGATCTCGGTGTCCAGGAACATCTGCTCCTGGGGCTGGTACACGGCGAACGTGCGCCCGACGCGGGCGGCGACCACGAACGGCACCCGCTCGGTGTGGTCGCGCATGTACCGGCGGGCGATGCGCGCGAACCCGCGGCCCTGCGCCGAGGCGTCACCGTCGCCCACCAGGTGCTCGGTCGCCTGGATGCAGGCCAGGGACCAGTAGCCGACCCGGTCGCCGTAGTAGACCTCCTCGCAGTTGGCCGTGCCGAGGGTCTGGTCGAACTGGGCCGAGAGCGTGGTGGGCTCCTCGAACCGGGCCATGTTGTGGGCGACCCACGGCGCGATGAGCGCGCCGGCCACCGCCCCGGCCAGCGCGAGCTGGCCCGCCCCGCGCCGCCACGACCGGCCGGCGGCGTCGCCCGGTGCGGCGGCCCGTCGCCGCCAGAGCACGAGCGGGACGGCGATGAGCGGCCCCAGCAGGATGGCCTCCGACCGCACGAGGGCGGCCACGCCGACGGCCGCCCCGAACAGGGCGGCAGAGCCGGCGCCCGGGCGGTCCCACCAGCGGTAGGCGGCGAGGAGCAACAGCGCCGTGGTCGACACCACCAGGGTCTCGGACACCACCATGGCGTCGAAGTAGAAGAGGTTCGGGCTGAGCGCCGCCATGGCCGCCGCGATGAGCCCGACGCGCTCCCCGGCGACGCGCCGGCCGGCCAGCCCCAGGGCCGCCACCCCCAGCGCCCCCATGACACACGAGATGACCTGGTGCTGGAAGAACGACCGCAGGCCCAGCCACGAGAACCCGGCCAGCGCCGTGAGGTAGCCCGGCGGGTGGTCGGCACCGGGCATCCGGACGCCGTAGAGCAGGAAACGGTACGGGTGGACGTAGCCCTCGCCGTCGGCGAGCAGGTTGGCGCCGTGGTGGTAGTAGTACGGGTCGCCGAGCACCGGCCACGGCGTGCGCCAGCCGAGCAGGTAGACGAGCCGCAGGGCGAGGCCGGCGAGCGCGATGGCGGCGAGCCACCAGCCGTAGCGGCGTGGCCGGCCGGGCTCGCGGGCGGGCGCCCGGGCAGCCGCCGGGGCGTCGCCGGTGGCGGCCCCGCTGCTCGGAGCAGGGCGGCCGTCCGGCGCGCTGGTCGTGGGGTCGGTCTCGGTGGTGGTCATCGACGGCGGACGGCCGGTCCGCCCCCTCGACGGTCGGCGTCGAGGCCTTCAGCCGGGCGGAGGGCCATCGGCGCGATGGTAGTGCCCCCCGAGGACCCGGGCAGTGCCCGGCGTCACCCTCCGCGGCCGGTGGCGCACCGGGTCGCCGCCGGGACGATGTGGCTACTGTGGCGCCCCGTGCCGGATGCACTCCGCGGCTGGGGGCGGCGAGCGCTGCCCCCGCTGCCCCCTCTGTCCCGACCGATCCGCTGGTGCCTGGTCGCACTCGTCGTGCTGGGCGGCGTGCTCCGCATCGGCTGGGCGGTCCAGGCGCAGAGCCCGACCGAGCTGCGCGACCCGATCTTCTACATGGTGCTGGCCGACCACGTGGCCGCCGGCGACGGCTACACCTACGGCGACCGGCCCGAGCAGGGTGTCACCGCCTACTACCCGCCGGGCTACCCGGCCCTGCTCGGGGCCGCGGTGTGGGCCGTGCAGGTGCTGCCCGGCGAGGTGTCGACCTTCGACGTCGCGCTGGGGCTCGGCGTCGTGCTGTCGGTCGCCACCATCGGCCTGGTCTTCGCGCTCGGCCGGCGGCTGGCCGGTCCCCGTGTCGGCCTGGTGGCGGCGGGCATCTGGGCGCTGTGGCCCAACCTCGTGTTCCACAGCGGCGTGGTCCTCACCGAGACGCTGTTCCTGTTCCTGTTGGTGGCCGTCCTGCTGGTCGCCCTGGGCGACCCGGCCGCGGCCCGGGCCCCGGGGAAGGCCCGCGTGCTGGCCGTCGGGGTGCTGTTCGGGCTGGCCGTGCTCGTCCGGCCGGTGTCGCTCGTGGCGGCGCCCGCCTTCCTGGTGCTCTGGTGGGGCGCCGGGGTGCGGGCCGCGCTGTGGCGCCTGGCGCTGCTCGGCGGGGCCACGGTGGCGGTGCTGGTGCCGTGGTCGATCCGCAGCACGCTGGCGATGGACGAGCCGGTCGCGCTCTCGCTCAACTTCGGCGACAACCTGTGCATGGGGCACAACCCCGGGGCGACCGGCGGGTTCGTCGACCTGGGCGCCCACTGCTTCACCGGCGACGGCACCGACCTCCGGCGCCCCGAGTACGAGACGGTGCGCCAGTCCGAGAACATCGACCGGGCGCTCCGCTACATCCGGGACGAGCCGGCCACCACGCTGCGCCGGACACCCACCAAGCTGCGGATCACGCTGGGCAGCGACCACGACGGGCTGGAGGCGTCCGAGGACTTCGGGGCCCAGCCGACGGTGTCGGACGGCACCCGTGACCTGCTCGAGCTCGCGGCCGACGGTTTCTACGTGCTGGTGGTCGCGGCCGGGGTGGCGGGCGCGGTCGTGCTGCTGCGCCGGCCCGACCCGGCCCGGCGGGGCGTCTTCCTGGTGACGGTGGCGGCGCTGCAACTGGTCTCGCCGCTCGTCACCTTCGGCGACGCCCGGTTCAAGATGCCGATCTACCCGACGCTCGCCCTCTGCGCGGCGGTGGCCATCACCGCCGGCTGGGACCGGTGGCGGGGCACGTCCGGGCGCGCGGCGACGGGTGCGGCGAGCGGCGACCCGGCCCGCACCCCGGAGCCGTCGGCGGCCTGAGCGTCCTGCGTTCTGGTGACGCATCTGGTTGGCTCCCAACCAGATGCGTCACCAGAACGGCGTCGACGCCGTCAGGACCGCTTGGGGAGCACCGGCGCGTCGCGGCCGGTGCCCGAGGTGCCGGGGGTGCCCGGGCGGGCGTCCGGGACGCCGCCGGTGGAGGACTCCTCGTGGTACTCCTCCTCGACGTTCACCGCCCAGATGTCGTGCCCGGCGCCGCCGACGATGTTCTCGACCGTGAGCATCGCGGTGTACATCGAGTGGTCCTGGTTGTTGTAGCGGTGCATGCCGTTGCGCCCGATGGGGTGCACGTTGGGGGCGTTCTCCACCAGCCAGCGCTTCAGCACCTCGACGTTCTGCTGGTAGGTCTCGTCGTAGACGGGGTACGCCTTGGGCATCCGCACGACGTACCCGGCCTCGACGTCGGCCGCGTCGACCAGGCCGAGCGCCTCGAGCTCGGCCTTGCCCTTCTCGATCAGGTCCTCGTCGCGCGCGGTCCACCACTCGTCGCCCTCGTCGACCGTGTACTCGAGGCCGAGCACGTTGCGCCCCTCGCTCACCATGTAGGGCGACCACGAGCCGAAGTTCTGCACCCGCATGGTCTTGACCTCGGGGGCGTGGATGTAGATCCAGTTGTCGGTCCAGGGCACCTTGTCGGCGGGTACCACGAGCGCCACCGACAGGAAGTCGCGGAAGC
>DASSGC010000160.1:0-7001 GCA_035693765.1 Acidimicrobiales bacterium | reverse complement strand
CCGGTCGCGGCAGTCGCAGCAGCATCCGTCACCGGCGGGGTGGCGTGCCGCCGGAGGCGAGGCGGGCGGCGGCTGCCGCCGCGGACGGGGCGGAGGCGAGGTGACATGTTCTACGGCGTTGTCCTGTTCCTGCTCGGTGCGGCGGCGTTGGCGCTGGCCTTGTTCGGCCGCGATCTCACCCAGCTGCTCCGGCACCCGCTGCGCGACATCGTCGAGAGCGTAGGGGCCCGCCCGACCCCGACCTCGACCCCGTTCGCTCCCGATCCGGCCGCGCCCGCCGAGCCCGGGCCGGCGGCGTCGCCGGACCCCGACCCGCCGGCGCCCCTGCCGCCCCGGTACGACCTGTCCCCCGGCATGCGGGTGTTCTTCGCCGGCATCGGGATCCCGGTGCTCGCCCTGGGCCTGCTCCGCATGACCTTCGACGTGCTGCCCGAGAGCGGCGACAGCGCCGGCGGCCCGGCGCGCTCGACCTCGACCGGCGTGCCGACCACCGCCGAGCCGGCCCGCTGCCCGCCGGTCGCCGCCGGCTTCTTCCGGGTCGGCGACTACTACAAGCGGCCCGGCGACCCCGGGCCCGGGTTCCAGGTGGTCGACCCGGCGATCGGCGGCGACCCGGATGCCCCGTGGATCGACGGGTACGGGCTGCCGGTCCTCAACCCCCGCATCCCGCTCGGCCCCGAGGCGGTGGCGGTGACCGAGGCGTTCGGCTCCGCCGCGGCGGCCGTCGACTTCAACCGCTGCTCGGTCGAGCGGGTCGCCGGCCGCTGACGCGCAGCCTGGTTACCCGGCCCGTGGCCGGGAAGCACGGGGTCACGCGACGGAAAGGACCGCTCATGGCGGAATCTGCACCGAAGACCGGGCTCAAGGGCGCGGTGGAAGGCATCAAGGGCAAGCTCAAGGAAGCGGCCGGCGCCGTCTCCGACGACGACGACCTGCGTGACGAGGGCCAGGCCCAGCAGGACAAGGCCGACGCCGAGCGGGCGGCCGCCAAGCGCGAGACGGAGGCGGCCCGCGCGCGGGCCGAGGCCCAGATGCACGAGGCCCGCCAGCGGGCCCACGAGCAGCGCTGACCGTCGCACGACCGGGCGACCGCCACCAGGGGGCCTCTGCGGCGCGCAGAGATCCCCTGTGGCGCGCCCGGCCGCACCCCAACCCGCCCCGCTCCCCCTGAAACGGGCGCCCGAGCCGCGGCGGCGACCCCCGCCGCCGGGCCGGGAACACCGCGCCGCCGCCAGCGGTTGGCCCGGGGGTGACCACCGTGGACGCCGCCCTCTCCGTGCTCGACCTCGCACCCGTGGGCGAGGGCTCGACGCCCGCCGCCGCGCTGCGCAACGCGCTCGCGCTCGCCGCCGAGGCCGAGCGGCTCGGCTACCGCCGCTACTGGGTCGCCGAGCACCACAACATGCCGGGCATCGCCAGCTCCGCGCCGGCCGTCCTCCTCGCCCACGCGGCCGGTGTCACCGACACCATCCGCCTCGGCTCGGGCGGGGTGATGCTGCCGAACCACTCCTCGCTGGTCGTGGCCGAGCAGTTCGGCATGCTCGAGGCGCTCCACCCCGGCCGCATCGACCTCGGCATCGGGCGCGCCCCCGGCACCGACCAGCTCACCGCGCGCGCCCTCCGCCGTGCGCCGCGGGGCCTGGCCGGCGACGACTTCCCGGAGCAGCTCGTCGAGCTGTTCGGCTACTTCACCGGCGCCTTCCCGGAGGGTCACCCCTACCGCGCGGTGACGGCCGTCCCCGGCCTCGGCAGCCGGCCAGCCATCTGGCTCCTCGGATCGAGCGACTACAGCGCCCGCGCCGCCGGCGTGCTCGGGCTGCCCTTCTCGTTCGCCCACCACTTCGCGGCCGGCAACACCGGCGCCGCGCTGGCCGCCTACCGGGCGGAGTTCCGGCCGTCCGACGACCTCGACGCCCCGTACGTCATGCTCGGGGTCAACGTCCTCTGCGCCGAGACCGACGAGCGGGCCCGGTGGCTGGCCGGTCCCGGCGCCCTCGCCTTCCTCCGCCTCCGCTCCGGCCGGCCCGGCCGCTACCCGACCCCGGAGGAGGCCGCCGCGCACCGGTTCACCCCGCAGGAGCGCGAGGTGGTCCGGGGGTGGACGTCGTCCCACATCGTCGGCAGCCCCGGCACCGTGCGCGAGGGGCTCGCCGCCCTCGTGGCCCGCACCGGCGCCGACGAGCTGATGGTCACCACGCTCACCCACGGCGCGGACGACCGCCTCACCTCGTACCGGCTCGTGGCCGAGGCGGTGGGGGCCGGCGCCGCGACGCCGGCCGGCGGCGGCAGGCCGGCGGGTGTGGGCGACCCGGTGGGCGAGCCCGCCTGAGCGCGGGCGGCACACCCCTGTATGGCGGGAGGTCATCCGGGTACCGTTCCGGCCAGCGGGCTGATCCTTCGAGGAGCATGCGATGGCTGACCTGATCACCGGTCTCTCCGACGACGACATCGCCACCGAGTGGCGGCACGAGAGCACCAGCCAGGCGACCGACGACGACGCGACCGACCCCCAGGACCAGTCCGACGACGCCGACGGGACCGACCCCGACGAGGGGCCGTCCGACAGCGACGCCGACCAGACCGACTCCTGAGCACGCCCGCCCCGCCCGGCGCGCTGGAGCGGTGCGCCGGGGACCCCGACGCCTTCCGCTCGTCCACGTTCGGGCGATCGCCCCACGTGCACCGGCGGACGGGCTCGTTCGGCGACGTGCTCTCGCTCGGTGACGTCGACCGGGCGCTCACCGGCGGCGGGCTGCGCCGCCCCGCGTTCCGGGTGGTGCGCGACGGCGAGGTCCTCCCGCCGTCGAGCTACACCCGCACGGCCCGCACCGGCGCCGCCCGGGTCGACGACCTGATCGATCCGGGGCGCGTCCTCGACCTGTTCGCCCACGGCGCCACCATCGTGCTCCAGGGCCTGCAGCGCTGGTGGCCCCCGGCCGCCACGTTCTGCCGCGACCTCGAGATCGCCCTCGGGCACGCCGTGCAGGCCAACGCCTACCTCACGCCGCCCGGCGCCGCCGGGCTCGCCCCCCACCACGACACCCACGACGTGTTCGTCCTCCAGGTGGCCGGGACGAAGCACTGGGTCGTCCGGGCGCCCGTGGTCGACGCCCCGCTGCCGAGCCACACCTCCGACCACGAGGCCGCCGCCGCCCAGCCCCTGCTGTTCGACACCGACCTCGAGCCCGGTGACACGCTGTACCTGCCGCGCGGGTTCGTCCACGCCGCCGCGGCCCAGGAGGGCCTGTCGCTGCACTTGACGATCGGCATCCTCGTCTCGACCGTGCACGACGTGCTGCGCGAGCTGGTCGCCGTGGCGGGCGACGACCCGGCCTTCCGCCGCAGCCTGCCCCCGGGGTGGCCGTTCGACGACGCGCGCGCCACCGAGGCGGTGCGGGCGGCGGTGGCCGACCTGGTGGGCTGGCTGGCCGGGCTCGACCCCGCGGCGGTGGCCGGCCGCCTGCGCGACCGGTTCGTCGCCAACCGGACGCCGCTGCTCGACGGCCAGCTCCTCGAGATCGCCGGCCTGGGCGCCATCTCCGACGACACGCGGGTGCAGCGGCGCGCCGGCAGCATCGGGGACCTGGCGCTCGGCCGGGCCGGGCCGCCCGCCGGACCGGGCCAGCCGGCGACGCCGCGCCTGGTGCTCACCCTCGGCGACCGCCGGGTGGTCATGCCCGCCGCACTGGAACCGGCGGTCCGGCTCCTGACCGACGGCGGCACCCACCGCGTCGGCGACCTCGGCGACCTGCTCGACGGGCCGAGCCGGCTCGTGCTCGCCCGCCGGCTCGTCCGCGAGGGCGCCGTGCGGACCTGCCCGCCGGCCGCCGGCGGCGGCCCCGATGGCTGAACCGCTCGCCGTGCGGTGCGCCGCCGCGTCGCTCGACCGGGACGAGCCGTTGCACGGCACGGCGTCGCGGGTGCAGCGGTGGATGGTCGTGGAGCAGCCGGGCGCCTGGGGGCGCGAGGCCGTGCTGGAGAGCAAGCTCGACCGCGACGTGGCCGCACGCCTGCAGGCGGACGCCGACCGCCACCGCGTGCGGGTCGTGCTCGCCCGGCGCACCGACCGGCGCCGCGACCATCGGCTGCGCCGGGTGTACCTCGCCCACTCCGGTGCGGAACGGCGCTGGATCGAGCAGGTCGACCTGCCCGCCGGCGACGCCGCCGCCGTGCTGTCCGTCGACCTGGCGACCACCGCGTTCCCCGAGCCGCCCGGGCTCGGTGCCCCCGGTCCCCCGGCGCTCTTCCTCGTGTGCACCAACGGACGCCACGACCCGTGCTGCGCCGACCTCGGCCGGCCGGTGGTGCGGGCGCTGGTCGCGGCCGGCGCCCCCGACGTGTGGGAGTGCTCGCACATCGGCGGCGACCGCTTCGCCGCCAACGTCGTGAGCCTGCCCGACGGCGTCTACTACGGCCGCGTCGACCCGGCCGGGGCCGCCGCCCTGCTGGCCGGCCACCGCGACGGCGTGGTTGCGCTCGACCACTACCGGGGCCGGAGCTGCCACCCGCCGCTGGTGCAGGCGGCGGAGCTGTTCGCCCGCCGCCACCTGGGCGAGCGCCGCCTCGACGGCATGGGCGTGCTGTCGGCCGAGCGGGGCGGCGACGGCACGGTCGTCGTGCTGGTGCAGCAACGCGGCGGCGAGGCCCTGGAGGTGGTGGTGCAGCGCGAGCGGGCGCCGGCGACCCAGCTCACGTGCCACGTCCAGGAGCCCCGCCGCCCCTGGTCCTACCGCCTGGTGGCGCTGGGCCCGGCGTGAGCCCCGCGCCGCCGAACTGGCGTCCCTCAGTGCCCCTGGCGCGCGGGATCGACGCCAGAACCGGCGACGGCGACGCGCCGCGGACGGCGATCGCCGAACTGGCGTCCCTCAGTGCCCCCTGGCGCGCGGGATCGACGCGGGATCGGCGGCGGAACGCAGCGGCGCGGCGCGGGCCTACCGCCGGGTGGCGCTGCGACCCGCGTGCCGGCCGTCGGGGGACACGTCGGCCAGCCGCCGGTGGAGCCGGTCCCGCAGCTCGTCGGGGTCGTAGGACCGGTGCGCCCGTCGCCGGCGGGCCACGACCACGCCGGTGGCGGCGACGCCGGCCAGGCCGGCCAGCCCGAGGAGCTTCCATCGCAGGCGCATCGGCTCCCTACGCTACCGGCGTGACCAGCACGACCCTGGCCCTCCCCGAGGCGGTGGCGACCGCGTCGACCGGCGACCTGTGGCTGTTCCGGGGCCGGTCGCTCGCAGACCGGGCCATCCAGACCGCCACCAACAGCCCCGTCAACCACGTCGGCATGGTCGTCGCGCTCGACGACCTGCCGCCGCTGCTGTGGCACGCCGAGCTGGGCCGGTCGCTGCCGGACGTGTGGACCGGGGCGCACCAGCGGGGCGTCCAGCTCCACCTGCTGGCCGACGCGGCGGCCACGTGGCGCAGCCGGTACGGCCAGCGGGCCTGGGTGCGGTTGCTGGAGGGCGACATCACCCGCGAGCACGAGGACCGGCTGATGCAGACGATCGCCCGCTACGACGGCCGGTCGTTCCCCACCACCCTGGGCCTGGCGCGCCAGTGGCTCAACGGCCGGCTCCGGCGGAGCTCCTCGCTGGAGACGATCTACTGCGCCGAGCTGGTGGCCACGACCTACCAGGCGATGGGGCTGCTCCCCCGCCACCGGCCGGCGAGCTGGTACGACCCGGGCCGGTTCTGGAGCGGCGACCGCATCGACCTGGAGCCGCCGTTCACGCTCGGCGGCGAGATCGCGGTGGCGTGACCCGGGGTCGGGCCCGTGCGCGTGACCTCGACACCCCGGTGGTCACGCCCGCAGGCGGCGGTCCGTCTCGGTGTCGACCAGGTCGGCGTACTCCGGGTGGCTCTCGATGAAGGCCGCGATGAACGGGCACAGCGCCACGAGCCGCCCGCCCGACGCCCGCACGTCGTCGAGGGCGCCCCGCGCCAGCACGCTGCCCACCCCGGCGCCCTCGAACCGGTCGAACACCACCGTGTGGGTGAAGACCCGGACCCCGTCCCTCGCCCGGTACTCGGCGAAGCCGGCGGGCTCGCCGTCGACCGCCACCTCGTACCGGGAGCGTTCGGGCGCGTCGTGGACCTCGGTGCCGGAGGGAGCCATGGGCGGACCCTACCGGCGGCCGGACCCGGCGCCGCGGGCCGTCAGGTATGGCAGTGGTGACCGCGCGCCCTCAGGTGTGGCAGTGGTGACCGTTCGTGGTCGGGGCGAGGTCGAGGCCGGGGTTGCGGTCGAAGAACCCGACCGGCTTGAGCATGAACCCGACGTACTCGCACGGCATGACCGGCCAGTCCTCGGGTCGCACGAAGTGCGTGGTGCCGAGCGTCAGCCAGGCGACGACGTCCTCGTCGACCAGCGGCCGGTCGGCCGCCGTCCACGCCGGCAGGCCGTCGCCGCCGGGGTGCTGGTTGGGGAAGTCGCCGGCCGCCCGGCGCTCGTCGGGCGCGAAGGGCGTGACCCACAGGTGCTTCGTGGCGAACCCGGCCCGGTGGGTGATGGCGGCGGTCGGGTCGGCCAGCAGCGGCGCGCTGACCGTCGTCGGCACCAGCTTGTAGGCGACCGGCTCGCCCACCGCGTTGGTCGACCCGTGGTTGACTACCTTCCAGTACCGGCCCTTCTCCGGCGCGGCCAGGCGCTGGGCTGCGGCCTCGGTCTCCAGCAGCGTCGCCTGCGACGTGAACGCGTTGCCGTAGGGGTTGTCGGGCCCGAGCGGCACCGGCACGGCGTCGACCTCGTACACCGCGTTGGCCGGCCCGTCGACGCACATGTCGAGCCGGAAGTTGAACAGGTGCTGGTGGTGCGGCCCGGCCAGCTCCGGCGTGACCGGGTTGGCGTAGGGCACGCGGGCGTTGGCCTCGACCGCCTGCGTCTGGATGATGCCGGTCAGCTTGACCTCGGCCCCCATCGACCCGTCGAGGTAGAAGTACCAGTAGAAGCCGTACTCGTAGTTGCCGACGGTGGCGATGAACGACACGACCATCCGCCGCGAGCGGCG
>DASSGC010000159.1:0-3895 GCA_035693765.1 Acidimicrobiales bacterium | reverse complement strand
AGCACGCGGGCCGGCAGGAAGGAGATCTCCCGGCCGCCGTCGCCGCCGTCGCCGCCGTCACCGTCGTCGTCGCCGCCCGACCAGCCGGCCAGGGCCGCCACGTCGCCGTCGGTGACCCGCACGCCGTCGTTGTGGCGCAGCAGGTTCTCCAGCAGCACCTTGAGCGAGTAGGGCAGCCGCGCGACGGGGAAGTCGCCGTCGAGGGCGGCCAGGCGGTGGATGGCGTAGCTGTCGCTGCCGACGTCGAGGGTGCCGCGTGCGTCGATCGTGGCCATGTCGTGACCTCCGGGATGCCGCCGGGACGCCACGGTAGCGAGCGGGATGCCGCCGGGACGCCACGGTGGCGAGCGGGATGCCGCCGGGACGCCACGGTGGCGAGCCCTGGCGGACCCGGGAACCGGTCGTTCCGTGGCGTCGGGCGCTCAGGCGGGCGCGGCGGCCCGGCGGTCGCGGACCGCGAGCAGGCCCACCGTCGCCGCCAGGAGCGCCAGCGACCCGGCCTCGACGTACCCGCCGACCGGGTGCTCGTTCTGGATGCGGCGGTGGAAGCGGTCGACCACCGTCGGGAACGGCGACCGCCCCAGGAAGTGGCGCCCGGGCTTGTCCATGTCGATGAGGCAGGCGCCGGCGATCGCCGCGGCGACCGTGGACCGGGAGCCACGCGGCGCGGCCGCCAGCGCGGCCGCGCACGCGCCCAGGCCGAGCGTGCCGTCGACCTTGGCCACCTCGACGAACCCGTCCCAGTCGAGCGTCTCGTCGCCCCAGTGGAGGACCACGTCCATGACCACGTGCGAGGCCGCGCCGGCCACGAAGGCGAGCGCCGGGCGCCGTCGCAGCGCGAGGCCGATCGCCGCCCCGGCCAACGCGTGGTTGGTGATGAACAGCGCCGGTCCTCGTCAGGGCTCGCGGGCGCGGCTGGGCGCGACGCGCGGCGGCTCGTTGGGCATCTTGGGATAGACGGGCGGCCACGGGGCGTCGAGCAGCCCGGCGGCGGTGTCGCGCTCGACCATGGCCAGGAGCGGCTCCAGCGACTGCGGTGCGTCCGCGATCGTCGCCCACGGGTCGCCGTCCCGGGCGACCAGGCCGGGGACCGACGCCAGCGTGAGCGCATCGGGGTCGGCCTCGCCCAGCGCCTCCCACGACAGCGGGGTCGACACCTGCCCGCCGACCCGGGCCCGCACCGACCAGGCGCCGAACACGGTCTTGTGCGGCGCGTTATGGTTGTAGTCGACGAAGATGCGGGCGCCCCGCTCCTCCTTCCACCACGCCGCGGTGACCAGGTCGGGACGGCGCCGCTCGAGCTCACGGGCCACCGCCACCGCCGCCGACCGCACCTGGTAGGAGTCCCAGCGTGGCTGCAGGCGGACGTAGACGTGGACACCCCTGCTGGCCGTGGTCTTGGGGAAGGCGGTGATGCCCAGCTCGCCGAGCAGGGTACGCAGCTCGAACGCCGCGGCGACGGCGTCGCCGAACCCCACCCCCGGTTGGGGGTCGAGGTCGATCCGCAGCTCGTCGATGTGGTCCTTGTCCGCCAGGTCGGCGCGGAACGGCCAGACGTGGAACCCCAGGCAGCCCAGGTTGACGGCCCACAGCAGGTGGGCGACGTCCGCTGCCACCATGGCGCGGGACGGCGTGCCGTTGACGGTGCGGACGACCGTCGTCGTGAGCCAGTCGGGCGCGGTGTCGGGGACCCGCTTCTGGAAGAAGTTGCTGCCGCCCGCCCCCTCGGGGAACCGTTGCAGCAGCGTCGGCCGCCCCGCCATCGCCCGCATGATCGGCTCCTCCACCGCCAGGTAGTAGCGGACCAGATCGAGCTTCGTCTCGCCCCGCTGCGGGAAGAAGACCTTTCCCGGGCTGGTGATGCGCACCTCGCGCCCGGCGGCCTCGACGATCTCGACCTCACGCGCAGCCATGCCGGGGACGGTAGCCCGGTCAGGCCGACCTCAGCCCCGGGTCACCAGCCGCGGAGGTCGACCGGCCAGGTGTCGACCACCTCGTCGCCGTCGACCACGAGCATGCGCTCGTGCAGGGCCACCGTGGGGTCGACGTGCGCCGGCAGGACCCGCACCCGGTCGCCGACCGCAACCGGGTGCTCGGGCCGGGTGCCGAAGGTGATGTGCTCGTCGGACACGAACCAGCAGGTGCCGGCGTCGACCGTCGGGTTCCCGTGGTCCATCCCGAGGGCCTTCAGGCCGGCATCGACGACCGCCCAGCCCGCCGGGTTGACCGAGATCACCGACGTCCACAGGTACAGCGCCGAGCGGAAGGCGGGCGCGTGCGGCAGGTACTCGGTGTCCATCAGGCAGTACGAGCCGGCCTGGATCTCCGTCGCCCACGGGTTGCAGTCGTAGGTGCCCGTGCCGCCGGCCGACACGACGTCGCCGCCGACGGCCTCGGCGGCCGCCAGCAGCAGCTTCATCGACGCCTCGACCGCTGCGACCTTGTGTTCGCGGGGCTCGCGCATCAGGTGTCCCTCATAGCCCATCACCCCGCGCACGGCCAGGCCCCGGGCCCGCGCCGCGTCGGCCAACCGCCCGGCGTCGGCCGGGTCGCACCCGCAGCGGGGCAGGCCGACGTTCACGTCGACCAGCACCTCGCGGACGCCGCCGGCGGCGGCCGCGGCCACGGTGGCCTCGGAGTCGACGGCCACGGTCACCCGGGCGGCGCCGGCGGCGACCACGGCGCCCAGCCGCGTGCAGTCCAGCACCTCGTTGGCGAGCAGCAGGTCGGCGCCGAGCCCGGCGGCGGCCATGCCCTCGACCTCGCGGACGGTGGCGCAGCAGAAGGTGTCGTGCCCGGCGGCCGCCAGCTCGCGGGCGAGGGCGGTCGACTTGAACGCCTTGACGTGGGGGCGCAGGTGGCGCCCGGGGTGCGCCGACGCCATGGTCGCCACGTTGTGGTCGAACGCGGCCCGGTCGACGACCAGCGCGGGCGTGGGGACGTCGGCGAGCTTCACGGGCGGGACGTTACCGAGCCCCGGGTTCGCGCCGGTCGCATCCGGCCGGCACATCACGTAAGGTCACAGCAGCTCACGATCTGTGATCGTTCGACGGACGCGGAGGAGGCACGGAGCGGGCGCCGAGGCGGACATCGGAGGGGACTGCGGCGGCGGGCGAGGCGCCGGGGCCGGCCACCCGGCCGGACGGGCACCCGCCATCCGCACCGTGCGTCCGCACCGAACAACGCAACGAGGAAGGAACATCACGACGAACGGCGAGCCAACGGCGGCCGGACAGCGCCTTCATCACAGCGAGGTGCCTTGCATGTGCTCCCGGCGTCGGCTGTGCTGTGCCGCGGGACGGTTGGCGGGCCCTGGAGGGACACAGTGCGATCACCGCAGACGACGACCAGGCGCATGCGGGCCACGAGACCACCGCTCGTGCTCGCCCCCGCGCTGATCGCCACCCTCCTCCTGCTGCTCCCGGGGGTCGGGCCGGCCGGGGCCCAGGTGGCGCGCCAGGACCAACCGGCCGGGGTCGCGCCGCCGCCCGACAACGTCTTCCCGATCCCGGTCCCCTACGAGGTGTCGTTCAGCGACGACTGGCACAACTGCCGGGGCGACGGCTGCTCCCGCCAGCACAAGGGCAACGACATCCTGGCCGACGCAGGCAGCCCGGCCGTGGCCGTCGAGTCGGGCACGATCATCAAGGTCGACAACACCGACGACGGCCTCGGCGGCCTGACCCTGTGGCTGCGGGGCGAGTCGGGCGTCGCCTACTACTACGCCCACAACAGCGAGAACCTGGTGGCCGAGGGCCAGCCCGTCACCCGGGGCCAGCCCATCGCCCGCGTCGGCGCCACCGGCAACGCCGCCGGCGGGCCGTCGCACATCCACTTCCAGATCAACGTGTGCGGCGAGACGTCGAGCGACGAGCCGTGCACCGTCAACCCCTAT
>DASSGC010000158.1:0-5462 GCA_035693765.1 Acidimicrobiales bacterium | reverse complement strand
GGATGAAGACGGCGTGCACCGGGCGGTCGGGGCCCGCCACGCCGGCAACCGCCAGATCGGCCTCGAACGAGTCGATCTGCCGGCCGAACGCGTTGCGGCGCACGGCGATGTCGACGGCGGCGAAGCAGCGCTGGTCCGGGCGGCCGTCGAGGATCTCGCCGCCCAGCAGGATCATGCCGGCGCAGGTGCCGAAGGCCGGGAGCCCGCCGCGCAGGCGTTCCGCCAGCGCGTCGAACAGGCCGGACGATTCGAGCAGCATCGAGATCGTCGTCGACTCGCCGCCGGGCAGCACCGCGGCGTCGACCCCGTCGAGGTCAGCCGGGGAACGGAGCTCCACCGGCCGGGCGCCGAGGCGCGCGAGCATGTCGGCATGCCGCGCCGACGCGCCCTGCAGTGCGAGCACGCCCACCTTCACCTGGGGGCCTCGTTCCTGTACACATGACGGTTCGATTGTACGTGCCGACCCCTGACCCACGAGAATCGACGTCGACTGGGACATGGTTGGGGGGCCGACGACCGACGACCGGAGGATCTCCGTGCACGCCAAGACCCGCGGCCGACAGAAGCTCGTCGCCGACCTGACGCCCGCACGCCGGGCCTGGGCCCGGGCGACCCTGGTGGGAGCGCTGGTCACCGGCCTCGTGGCGTCGGCGTGCTCGACGGGATCGACCGCGGCGGACGGCGACCACCAGCCGACCTTCGCCCGGGCGACGGGCACGTCGCTCGTCTACGACGAGCCCGTGGCCACGGCGGCCGACCTGCTGCCGCCCGCCGGCGAGGGCGAGCCGTGGACCATCGTCGGCTCGCTGTTCGACCCCGACACCGGCGCCACCGCCGGCGCCGTCTGGACCGCGCCCGACGGCCGGCGCTGGGAGCGGTCCACCATCCGGCCCGCGGACCGGCATGTCAGCGAGTCGCTGGCGGCGGCGGTCGCCACCGGTGACGGCGTCCTCGCCGTCGGCCAGATCGGCGACGGCGCCGAGTCGGACGCCGCCATCTGGCACCGCAACGGCGACGGCTGGGAGCGCAGCACGCCCGACAGCCTCGGCGGCGACCACGAGCAGTGGGCCTTCGACGTGGCGAGCGGCCCCGGCGGCACCGTCATCGCCGGCGGCGAGAACGTGTGGGGCGAGGTCCGGGCCCGCATCTGGTTCAGCAAGGCCGGCACCGACGACTGGACGGCGGTCGACGGCGGCCCCGGCGGCGTGTTCGACGCCAGCGGCGAGGAGTCGGTGCGCGACGTCGTCGCGGTGGGCTCGGGGTTCGTGGCCGTCGGGTCCCGCGCGGTCGACGCCGAGCGTGACGGCGTCGCCTGGTACTCCGCCGACGGCACCACGTGGGAGGCGCTCGACACGCCGGCGCTGGGCGGCCCGGGCCGCCAGGAGCTCACCAGCGTGGTCGACACCGGTGCCGGGGTCGTGGCCGGAGGCTACGCGGACGTCGGCACCGGCCAGGCCCAGCCGGTGACGTGGCGCTCGCCGGACGGCCGGTCGTGGGAGCCGTCCGCCGGTGCCCTCCCCCTCAACGGCGACGACCGCAACGGCGTCTCCGACCTCGCGGTACGCTCCCTCAGCGTCGACGACCAGGGCATCCTCGCGTCGGGTGGGAGCAAGTGGCGACCGCACGTGTGGCGGTCGAGCGACGGGGGCGCCACCTGGGCGACCCTGCCCAACCCCATCCACGGCGGCCTCTTCGAGGACGGCCTCCGCCTGGCCGACGCCGTCCAGGCAGGGGGCGTGACCGTGGGGCTCGCCGCCGATCCGGCGGTGCTCGTCCTCACGTCCCGCTGGGAGGACGTGACCGGCGACACCTTCCCGGCGGGCGGTCCCCAACCTCTCCCGACCGCGGTCGCCGACGGCAGGAAGGGCACGATCGCCGGCGGCAGCGTGCGCACGCCCGCCTCCGGCTCCACCCGCGAGCAGTACGCAGGCCAGATGTGGCGGCGCGACGACGACGGCCGCTGGACGACGCTCGACAACGCGCAGCTCGCCGGCGGGCGGGTCATGGACGTCGTCCCGATCGCGGACGGGTACGTGGCGGTCGGCATCGAGGACTTCGGGCTGGCCAGCGGCCGTGGGGTGATCGGCGACGAGCTGCCGGACGGCCTGGCCTGGGTGTCGTCCGACGGCAAGTCCTGGAACCGGGTCGGCGCCGTGCCACCCCGCATCGACGACAGCCTGTTGATCAACATCGAGAACCCGACGCCGGAGATGGCGCTGCCCATCGCCGAGATGGAGGCCGAGATCCCCTGGCCGACCGCCGACCCGGCCGGCGGCAAGGGGACACGCGCGCTGACCGCCGCCGCCGCCCTCAGCTCGGGCTTCGTCGCCGTCGGCAACGCGTACGACCTGGGCGACGCCGAGCCGGTCGCCGTCATCTCGACCGACAACCAGACCCTGACGGGCGAGAACACCAACCTCGGGGGCGCCGGCGTCCAGCGCCTCAACGACGTCTGCGTCGGCCCGGACGACGATGTCGTGGTGGTGGGGGTCACCGGGTCGACCGGCGGCTTCGATGCCATCGCGTCGCACCGGGCGCCCGACGGGGCCTGGACGGTGGCGACCACGACCGACGAGTCGTTCACGGGCAGCGGCAGCCAGATCGCCTACGGCTGCGCGGCGAGCGACGACGGGTTCGTCATCGTGGGCTCCGACGACCGGAGCGGCGACACCGACGCCCGCGTGTGGACATCGCGGGACGGCATCGAGTGGACCAGGCTGGACGCGGGACCGCTGGGCGGCGGCGGGGACCAGTGGGCCGGCGCCGTGGCCGCGGCCCCTCGCGGTGGCTGGATCGCCGGCGGCACCGACACCGCGGGCGGCGACGGCGACGTCGCGCTGTGGCGGATCTCGGCGAAGGGCGAGGTCGTGCGGCGCGACACCGGCGAACCCGCCCTCGGCGGCCCCGGCGAGCAGTCGATCACCAACGTCACCGTCGACGCTGACGGTCGGGTGATCCTCACCGGCACCGACTACGGCCGGGCGGGGCTCTGGGAATCCGACGTGCTCGATCGCTGACCGGTCCGCGGTCCGGGCCGGTCGCGCCCGGGCCGGGCGGCGGCCCACCGGTGCCCTGGCGCGGTCGCGGCTACCGACGCCGGCAACCGCGTGATCACCGGCCGGTGTTTCACCAACCGCGATCGGCCAGCTTCACGTCCAGTCGGTCGATCTCCTCGCCGCGCATCGCCTCGCCCAGACCCCGGCTGACCTTGGCCAGGATGTCCGGGTTCCGGAAGTGGGCGGTGGCCTCGACGATGGCCTTGGCCCGGCGCGCCGGGTCGTCGCTCTTGAAGATGCCCGAGCCGACGAACGTGGCCTGGGCGCCGAGCTGCATGACGAGCGCGGCGTCGGCCGGGGTGGCGATGCCGCCGGCGCAGAACAGCGGGACGGGCAGCGTGCCGGTCTCTGCGATCTCCTGCACCAGGGCGATCGGTGCCCGGAGCTGCTTGGCCCAGTCGTACAGCTCCGCCGAATCGGCCCGGGTGATCTTGCGGATGTCACCCAGGATCGAGCGCAGGTGTCGGACGGCCTCCACGATGTTGCCCGTGCCGGCCTCGCCCTTGGAGCGGATGAGGGCCGCGCCCTCGCTTATGCGCCGCAGCGCTTCGCCGAGGTTGGTGGCGCCGCACACGAACGGCACGGTGAAGGCCCACTTGTCGATGTGGTGGGCCTCGTCGGCCGGCGTGAGCACCTCGGACTCGTCGACGTAGTCGACGCCGAGGGCCTGGATGATCTGGGCCTCGACGAAGTGGCCGATGCGGGCCTTGGCCATCACGGGGATGGTGACGGCGCCCACGATCCCCTCGATCAGCTCGGGGTCGCTCATGCGGGCGACGCCACCGTCTCGCCGGATGTCGGCCGGGACCCGCTCCAGCGCCATCACGGCGACGGCGCCGGCATCCTCGGCGATCTTGGCCTGGTCGGCGGTGACCACGTCCATGATGACGCCGCCCTTGAGCATCTCGGCCAGGCCCCGCTTGACGCGCTGGGTGCCGGTGTCGTGGGCGGGGACGGAGGGGGTGACCGACTCGCTCATGGAGTCGATCCTACGAGGTCACGGGCCCGGAGCCCCCAGCCACTTTCCCGATGGTGGACCGGTCGTCGCCGGGCCCGGCCCGGCTCAGAGCTCGCGCAGCACCGCGATGCGCTCCTCGATGGGCGGGTGGGTGTCGAACATGCGGTTGAGGCGGGACATGCGGCCCTCCTCCTCGGTGCGGGCCGCGGGCTGCTCGATCCACAGGTGGGCGGTGGCGTGGCTCGTGGCGTGGACGACCGTGGAGTCGTCGCGCAGCTTCTCCAGGGCGGAGATGAGCCCCGGCGGGTAGCGGGTCATCTCGACGCCCGACACGTCGGCCAGCGTCTCCCGCCGGCGGCTGACCGCCCGCTGCATGATCGTGGCGATGAGCGGCGACAGGAGCAGCAGCACGAACCCGAGCACCGACAAGATGATCAGCGGCCCGCTGTTGCCACCCCGGTTGTCGTCGAAGTCGCGGTGCGAGTTGCGGCCCATGCCCCACCACAGCATCCGGACGCCCATGTCGGCCAGCAGGGCGACCACGCCCACCATGGTCACCGCCAGGGTCGACACGAGGATGTCGTAGTTCTTGACGTGCGACAGCTCGTGGGCGATGACGCCCTCCAGCTCGATCCGGTTCATCTTGTCCAGCAGCCCGGTGGTGACCGCCACCGCCGCGTTGCGGGGGTTGCGCCCGGTGGCGAAGGCGTTGGGCGCCGGGTCGTCCACGATGTAGAGCCGCGGCTTCGGCAACCCCGAGGCGATGCAGAGGCCCTCGACGATGTTGTGGTAGCGGGCGAACTCCTCGACCGGCGCGGGCCGGGCCCGGCTGATGCGCAACGCCACGGTGTCGGAGTGCCAGTAGGCGCCCCAGCTCGCGGCGATCGCGACCACCAGCGCGATGGCGATGCCGATCGGTCCCCCGCCGATGAGGTAGGCGAAGGCGACGGCCACGACGCCGACGAACAGCACGAAGCCCGCGACCAGCAGCCAGCTCCGTCGCTTGTTGGCCGTGACCTGGTCGTACATTCCAGCCCCGGGGGTGAGGACCGTCGCCGCCACCGTCAGAAGCTGACCTGGGTCGGGCCGCGGGACTCGTCGTCGGCCTGGAAGTACTCCCGCTCGGAGAACCGGAACGCGTTGGCCATCACGTTGGCCGGGAAGCTCTGGATCTTCGTGTTGTAGCGATACACGGTGTCGTTGTAGAACTGCCGCGCGTAGGCGATGCGGCCCTCGGTGCCGGTCAACTCCTCCTGCAGCTGGGCGAAGTTCTGGTTGGCCTTGAGGTCGGGATAGGCCTCCGACAGGGCGAACAGCGACTTGAGGGCGCCGCTGATCATGTTCTCGGCCTGCGCCTGGTCGTGGGGGCCCTGGGCGTTCATGCCGGCGTTCCGGGCCTGGATCACGGCGTCGAGCGTCTCGCGCTCGTGCGCCGCGTAGCCCTTCAC
>DASSGC010000157.1:0-2750 GCA_035693765.1 Acidimicrobiales bacterium | reverse complement strand
GGCCTCGGCGACACCGTGGTGTTCGACGGCGGGCGCAAGGTCAACCTCTCGCCCGACAAGCGCTTCATCGGCATGGTGTTCCAGTCGTACGCGCTGTGGCCCCACATGACCGTGCGCAAGAACATCGCCTATCCGCTCAAGGCCCGGAAGATGCGGGACGCCCTGAAGGGCGGGCGGGTCGAGGAGACGGCGAAGCTGGTCGACTGCCAAGAGCTCCTCGACCGTTACCCTGCCCAGCTCAGCGGCGGCCAGCAGCAGCGGGTCGCCCTCGCCCGGGGCCTCGTCGCCAGCCCCGACCTGGTGCTGTTCGACGAGCCCCTCAGCAACCTCGACGCCCGCCTCCGCGACCAGGTGCGGGCCGACCTGCACGAGCTGCACCGCACCAAGCCGTTCACGGCGGTGTTCGTGACGCACGACCAGTCCGAGGCGCTGGCGCTCGGCCAGCGCATGGCGATCATGCGGTCGGGGCGCATCGAGCAGCTCGGCGCCCCCGAGGACGTGTTCGAGCAGCCGGCGACCGAGTACGTGGCCGCGTTCATCGGCATGTCGAACCGGCTCGAGCTGACGTACGCCGACGGCGGCTGGACGTGCGCCGGGCGCCCTGTCACGGGCGCAGCTCTGGCGCTGGCGTCGGCCGGGCCGAGCACCGTCGCGCGCCTCCGCCCCGACGACGCCCAGCTCGTGTTCCACCCCGACGAGCTGGGCACCGGCGTCAGCGGCATCCCCGTCGTCGTCGCCGACGTCGAGTACGGAGGCCGCCACCTCGACGTGATGGTCGACGTCGACGGCACCTCCGGCGCCGAGCCGCACCGGGTCCACGCCCGGATCCCGGCCGGCGCCCGCGACGGCTGGGCCCGACGCCTGGCCCGCGGCGACCGCCTCATCCTGGCGTTCGAGCCCACCGCCGCCCGCTTCTTCGCGCCCGGGGGCGAGGGCGGCGCGGCCGACGCCGCCCCCGGCACGACCGTCGACGTGACCGAGGCCGCCGACCCCGCACCGGCCGGGGTGCGCTGACGTGGCCACGATCGCCGTCCCGCCCGCGGCCGCCCGGGCCACCCGAATCGACACCCGCGCCCTCGTGCGCCACGGCGGCGTGGCGGCGTTCGTGCTCGTGCTCGGGTACCTGGTCATCGCCCCGCTCGTGCGCCTGCAAGGGCGGGCGTTCGAGGACGGCGGCTACGAACGGGCCTTCACCGGGCCCCGCATCGGCCGGACCATCACCTACACGATCGGCCTGGCCGTCGGGTCGCTCGTCATCGCCCTGGTGCTCGGCACCCTGCTGGCCTGGGCCGCGACCCGGCTGCCCCGCCGCCTCGGGTTCCTGCGGCTGTTCCCGATCCTGCCGATCGTCGTGCCGGCCATCGCCAACGTCGTGGGCTGGGCCTTCCTGCTGTCGCCGCGTCCCGGCTACCTCAACGCCCAGCTGCGGCGCCTGCCCTGGTGGGACCACCTGATGGAGGGGCCGATCGACGTCTACTCGATGCCGTGGATCGTGATCATCACCGGCTTCGGGCTGACCGCCTTCGTGTACCTGTTCGTGAGCGCCGGGTTCGAGAACATCGGCTCCGAGCACATCGAGGCCGCGCAGATGAGCGGTGCGCGGCCCTGGAAGGTGTTCTTCACAGTCACGCTGCCGCTGCTGCGGCCGACGCTGGTCTACGGCGGGGGCGTCGCGCTGCTGCTCGGGCTGGGGCAGTTCACGGGCCCGCTGCTGCTCGGTTCCAACAGCGGCATCTCGGTGATCACCACGGACATGTACCGCCATGTCAGCCAGACCCCGGTCGAGTACGGCGTGGCGGCGGCCCTCGGCTCGCCGCTGCTCGTGTTCGGCATCGTGGTCGTGCTCGTGCAAAAGCTGCTGCTCGGCAACCAGCGCCGGTTCGTGACCCACGGCGGCAAGGCGTTCCGGTCGGAGGGCCGCCCGTCGCGGCTGGCCGCCGTGGCCATCGTCCTCTACGCCCTCGTGGCCACGATCCTGCCGATCGCCGCCCTGGTGATCGTGTCGCTGTCGAACTACTGGAGCGGGGAGATCCAGACCGAGTTCTTCAGCTTCAACAACTTCCGTACGATCTTCGACCAGGCCGCGGTGACCGAGGCGATCACGAACAGCGTCACGTTCTCGCTGATCGCCGTGGCCATCAGCCTGCCGCTCGGGTTCGTGGCTGCGTCGCTGCTGATACGGGGCCGGAGGTACCGCGTGCAGCGGGCGATCCTGGACTTCGTGGTGTCGATGCCGCTCGGCATCCCGGCCGTGATCTTCGGCGTGGGCTTCCTGCTCACCTACACCGAGGGCCCGTTCGTGCTCTACGGCACGCCGTGGGTGGTCATCCTCGTCTACGTCACCTTGATGATGCCGTTCGCCACCCGCATGCAGCTGTCGGCGCTCATCGCCCTCGGCGAGGCCTACACCGAGGCGTCGAGGGTGAGCGGTGCCGGCGTGCTGCGCACGAACCTGCGCATCATCCTGCCTCTCATGCGCTCCAGCCTCGGCGGCGCGGCGGCGCTGATGTTCGTGCTGCTGACCCACGAGTTCAGCGCCTCGCTGCTCGTCCGCTCGTCGACCACGCAGGTGATGGGCACCGTCCTGTTCGACTTCTGGGGCAACGGCGGCTACCCGCTCGTCGCGGCCGTCGCCCTGATCATGACCGTCGTGACCGCCATCGGTGTGTCGCTGGCGATGGTCCTGGGCGGCTCCGAGTCGCTGACCAAGCTCTGACATCCCGGCGGCGCCAGCCGCCGGGCAGTACGGG
>DASSGC010000156.1:0-5256 GCA_035693765.1 Acidimicrobiales bacterium | reverse complement strand
GAGCACCTGCTCGACCGTGTCGACGCCGACCTCGAGGCGGTGCCGGCCCTGCCCCAGCTCACCAGCCGGCAGCTCATCGCCCTGCTCCACCGCAGCCGGGTCATCCTGCGGGCCCTGCACGCCCACGAGATCCTCATGGGCATGCTCACCGACACCGGGGGCAACCGCATGACCGGGGCCTCGGTCGCCCTCCGGGTGCTGGTCGAGGCCCGCGAGGACGGGCTGAGCGACGAGGAGATCCTGGGTCGCAGCCCCATCGTGCTCGCCCTCGCCTCCCCGCGGGTCGCCCCCCGCCCGGTGCTGCCGTCCGAGGCGTCGGCGCGCAACCTCGGCCCCGACGGCGGCGCCGGCGGCGGCGACACCGAGAACGGCATCCTGCGGGAGGCGCTGCGGCTGCGGGTCCGCTGGGTGCAGGAGCTGGCCGGCCGGTCGGCGTGGGCGCTCGGCGAGCGGATGGCGGCCGCCGGGGAGCTGCCCCGGCCCGGCCTCGTCCGGCACATGACGCTGGCCCACCTCGAGGCCGTGGCCACCAAGCGGGCGGAGGTGGTCCCCGCCCTGGTCGCCGCCCACGAGCACGACTTCGGCGAGCCGCTGCCGTCGTGGTTCCAGATCTCCGACCTGGGGCGGCCGATCCGGGTCCAGTGCGCCGCGGAGGTCGGGGGCGGCACCGGCGCCGGCGGTGGCACGGCCACCGGGCCGGTCACCTACGACGTCCACGACCCCCCAGCGGGGGCGGTGCTGGTCACGAGCACGCTCACGCCGGGCCTGGCCCCGCTGCTGTCGCGGCTGGCGGGGATCGTGGCCGAGACCGGATCGGTGCTGTCGCACCTGGCGATCCTCGCCCGCGAGAGCGGTGTGGCGACGGTGGTCGGCTACGCCGGCGCCACCGACGACCTGCCCGAGGGCGAGACCGTCGAGGTCGACGGGAACACCGGCCGGGTCACCATCCAGCGGCCCGACGGGACATCGGACGAGGAGACGGCAGCATGAAGACGATCGCCTGGCTGGCCGGTATCGGCACCGTCCTCGCGGCGGGGGCGTACATGATCGTGTCGCTCAACCGGTGGGAGTGGAACCGGGCGCTGTTCTTCGGGCTGGTCGTGCTCATCGCCGAGGTCGGTCTGGCCACGGGGCTGGTGCTGCGGCGGCTGACACGGATGGAGCACCGCACCCACCAGCAGTTCGACCCGGCGCTGCGCGAGATCCTGCGCACCTCGCGGCCGCCGTCCCGCGACCGGTTCGCCTGGCTCAAGGAGGCGCCGTCGCAGCTCAACGTGTTCATCACGTTCCTGGTGGGCGGCGGCATCGTCCTGTCCGGCGTGGCCTGGCTGGTCGACCGGCTGGCATCGGGCACCTCGACGGCGATCGGCGAGGAGCGGCTCGCCCGCCGGCTGGGCAACATCAGCTACCCCCGGGGCGGGCTGCTGGTCGACGAGGTGACGGTGCTGGCCCAGGACGTGCCGGGCGCCGACGACGCCCAGATCCGCAAGCTGCTGCGCCGGGGCGGCCACGCGTGAAGCTGCCGGGCCCGGTCCGCAAGCCGCGCACGCTCGTGGTGGGGGCCATGGGCCTCGGCCTCGGGATGCTGGCGGTGCTGGCGTTGCGGGAGGCCACGCTGTCGACCCACCAGCCCACGGCGCCCGGATCGCGGGTGGAGCTGGTGGTGGAGGCGTCGGCCCATGGCGAGGAGCCCGGCCAGACGCTGGCCGAGATGGTCGACGCGCGCGTGGGGATCTGCCGGCTCGAGGTCACGTCCGACGTGGTCGGCCCGATCGTCGACGAGGGCGGCGGGCGGTTCCGGGCCGTGCTGACGCCGGCGCTGGACGAGACCAACCGGCGGCAGTTCCGCGGCTGCCTGGAGGACTGGGGCCTCGACCACCTGCGGGTCGACGTGGTGGCACTGGACGTGGTCCGGGGCTGAGGAGCAGGGGGGCGTCATGGAGTCCGAGGACGCGCTGCTCGTCGCGGAGTACTCCGCCTGCGCGCAGGTGGCCAACCACATCGACGACGTGCGCAACGTCCTGACGAGCTTCTTCCTCACGCTCAACGGCGGCGTGCTGGTGGTGCTCTCGCTCGTCGTGCGGGACGAGGTGCAGACCGACGCCTTCGGCTCGCCCGGCGCGTTGCTGGCCGGGGTGGTGCTCGCCGCCGGGGTGCTGGGCGTGATCTTCACCGCCACCGTCGCCCGCCTGCGCCGGGTCCAGGTCGAGCGCTACCGCGTCGCCAACGCCATCCTCGACCACGTGCTGTCCGAGGGCGTCCGGCCGGTGGTCCCGTTCACCAACGACACGCTCCCGGCCGAGACCGGCGGCCACGGCCTGGCCCGCCGGACGACGGGTTCGTACCTGTGGAGCCTGGCCATCATGCTGCCGACCGCCCTGCTGGCCGGCCTGTTCGCCTACGTGGTGCTGGCCGACGTGCACGACCTGCTCCCCGGCCCGGCGGGCTGGGTCGTCGCGCTGGCCGTGGCGGCGGGCACGTTCGCCGCGATCGACCGCCTCTACTTCGCCCTCAGCGCGCTCGCCTGAGAGAGCGCGGCGCCTACCCGTCGGAGAACACGTAGTCGCCCGCGTCGGGCGCGGCGGTGCGCTGCCAGTACTCCAGCAGCGTGAACGGCCAGTTCTGGGCGACGTGCCCGTGGTCGTTCTTGTACCAGCTGTTGACGTCGGACACGCCCCACGCCATCCGGCAGTTCTCGGCGTCGCACCGCTCGTTGAACTCGTCGTGGACGTCCTTGCGGACCTCGAGCGCCCGGTGCCCGCCGCCCAGCAGCAGGCCGAGCAGGCCGAGGATGTAGCGCACGCCGCACTCCGAGAAGTACACGATCGAGCCGTTGATGACGATGTTCGTGTTGGGCCCGTAGAGCATGAAGAAGTTGGGGAACCCGGGCACGGTCACCCCGAGGTAGGCCCGGGCGTCGCCCGCCCACTCCTCGTGGATGTCCCGGCCGTCGCGGCCGGTCACCCGCATGGGCACGAGGAAGCGCGACGCCTCGAAGCCGGTGCCGTACACGATGACGTCGACGTCGACCTCCTCGCCGGAGGACAGGCGCAGCCCGGTCGGGGTGATCCGCTCGATGCCGCCCGTGACCAGGCGCACGTTGTCGCCCTTGAGCGTCGCCGCCCACACGCCGTTGTCGCGGATCATCCGCTTGGCGCCGGGCGGGTAGTGGGGCATGACGGCGTCGAGCAGGTCGGGGCGGTCGGCGAACTCGGTCGCGAGGTAGGCCCCCAGGAGCTGGCGCAGGAAGTCGTTCATGACGCCCACCGACTCGCCGCCGCCGTCCCAGTCGGGCTCGACCGTGACCCCGGCGAGGGCGCCGTCGCCCATCCGCCAGAAGATGTAGAAGCGGTGGAACTCGGCGTAGGCGGGCACGTGCCGGTACAGCCACTGGAGGCCGGGCGGCACCGGGTCGTGGTACTCGGGCGTGGGCACCAGCCAGGCGGGGGTCCGCTGGAGGACGACGAGCTCGTCGACCTCGCCGGCGATCTCGGGGATGACCTGCATGGCCGACGCCCCGGTGCCGATCACCGCGACGCGCTTGCCGGCCAGCGGCACGTCGTCGCGCCAGCGGGCGGTGTGCCACGACGGCCCGGCGAAGCTCTCCATGCCCGCGATGTCGGGCATCTTCGGCCGGTTGAGCTGCCCGACCGCGCTCACGACGGCGTCGGCGGTGAGGGTCTCCTCGGCGCCCCCCGCGGTGCGCACCCGCACCGACCAGCGCAGGTCGGCCTCCGACCAGTCGGCCGCCAGCACCTCGGTGCCGAACCAGATGCGGTCGCGCAGCCCGAAGGCCTCGGCGCAGTCGCGGAAGTAGCCGTGCAGCACGGGTTGGGTGGAGTAGTGGTAGGGCCAGTCGTGGCGCTGGGCGAACGAGTAGCTGTAGTTGTGGTTGGGGTTGTCGACCCGGCAGCCGGGGTAGCGGTTGTCCCACCAGGTGCCGCCGACGTCGTCGCCCTTCTCGAGGATCGTGAAGGGCACGCCCGCCTGCTGGAGCCGGTGGCCGGCGAGCAGGCCCGACATGCCGGCGCCGATGACCAGCACCTCGAAGTGCACGCCGGGGGCGGCGTCGGGCAGCCGCCAGGTGGGGGCGCGGCGGTCCTCGCCGCGGTGGGCCAGCTCCTCCTCGAGCAGCGGCAGGTAGGGGGCCATCTCGGCGCCGCCCACCGCGAACTCCATGATGCGCAGGACGTCGGCGTCGTCGGGCACCGGTGCGGGCACGCAGCCGCCGTCCCGGAACCGGGTCAGCACGTCGAGCGCCAGGGCCCGGATGCGGTCCTGCTGCTCGTCGCTCAGCCCGCCCTGCGGGAGCTGCGCCGCCAGCAGGGGGTCGGGGCGCAGGCTCTCGTCGAGCAGCGACAGGTCGCCGGTGGCGTAGGCCAGCGCCGGGAGCAGCGGGGGCAGCTCGGCGTCGGCGAGGGCCGCCCGCAGCTCCTCGTCGGAGGCGGTGATCGGCTCGATCTCCTGCACGAACGGGCTCGCCGTCCAGGTTGTCTGGCCCGTCCCGGGCGGTGTTGTCTGGCCCGTCCCGGGTGGTGTCGTCTGGCCCGTCCCGGGTGGTGTCGTCCGCTCATCCATGGACCGATGCCACTCCCTTCGGCGCCTGCTGCGCCATGAACCCGAACAGGTAGCCCGCGACCCGGCGCATCTGGATCTCCTCCGCGCCCTCGGTGATGCGGTAGCGCCGGTGGTGCCGGTAGATGTGCTCGAAGGGCTCGTGCCGGCTGTAGCCGAGGCCGCCGAAGACCTGCATGGCGCGGTCGGCCGCCTCGCAGCACAGCCGGTTGGCCCAGTAGTTGCACATCGAGACCTCCTTGCTGACCGAGAAGGCGCCGTCGCGGTCCATGTGCCAGGCGGTCTGGCGGACGAAGGCCCGCAGCATCTCGCACTGGGTCACCAGTTCGACGAGGGGGAACTGGATGCCCTGGTTGTGGGCCAGGGGCTTGCCGAACGGCGACCGAACCCTCGCGTACTCGACGGCCCGGTCGAGGCAGTACTCGGCGGCGCCGAGCGACGAGGCCGCCTGCCGGATGCGGTTCTGGTGCACGAAGCTCTGTGCGATGGCGAGGCCGCGGCCGATCTCGCCCCAATAGGCGTCCTCGGGGACCCACACATTCGTGAGCGAAAGCCGCGGGTGATCCGTCGGCATGTTGAAGGTCCAGAGGTACTCCTCGATCTTGAGCCCCGGCGCGGAGGCTGGCGCCACGAAGGCGGTGATGCCTCGCGCGTCCCCGTCTTCGCCGCTGGTGCGGGCGA
>DASSGC010000155.1:0-2262 GCA_035693765.1 Acidimicrobiales bacterium | reverse complement strand
AGCCAGACCGCCACGGAGTCAGGATCAGTCGTCGTGTCGTCGAGCAGCGGGGCGGACTCCAGACGGGCCTCGAGATCACCTCGCTCGACGAGGTCGACCCCGGCGAGCGACCCGAGACGTGCCATGCAGGCGTCGTCGGCGACCACGATCGCCGGCGCCACCCGCGCCGCCACGTCACGAAGGCGGTCGTCGGCGAGGCGGTAGTTGAGCGGCACGAACGGCACACCGGCGCCGGCCGCGCCGAACAACGCGACGGGCGGCGCGGGGCAGGACACGTCGGTGAACAGGACTCGCGGCGCGCCCGACGCGGCGATCCGGGTGGCCGCGCGGCGGGCGAGGTCGTACAGCCGCGCGGTCGTGATGCCGTTCTGCCGATCGCCGATCGCTACCCGGTCGGGCGCGGCGTCAGCCGCCATCTCGAGCAGCAGGTCGACGATGGCACCCGCATCGCGGACGGGCTCGGGTACACAGGCGCTGACCTGCTCGTCGGCCGCGCCCACCACCTACTCGCCGACGCCACAGACCCCATCGCACTCAACGCGAACGACCGTGCGCGAATCGATAGCGCGGACGAGGAACGGGTGGGTGTGCCATGACCTCCCGTGCCGACGTGGTGGCCGCTACACGGCTCGTGCGCCGTGCCCTGGACCGCGAACGCCCGAAAGTCAGCGGCGACTACGAGATGTTGCTTGCCCGGTACCGCACCGATACGGCCTTTGCCGACACGGTTGCTGCCGTCTGTGAAGGCCTGAGCCTGTACCCGCTCGGCGTCGGCCCGGCCGGCCTCATCGTGCACGGCGACATGGACGGCCCGTTCCGCGTCGCCCTCGACAGCCGGTCGAGCTGCTCTGGCAGGCCACCCACGCAGCGGTCGGCCCCGGCGGGTTCCACGCGTCGATCCTGAAGCCGACCCCGGAGCAGGGCGGCAGCCACGTCCCGGTCGCGGACATGAACAAGTGGTCCGGCGGCGAAACCCTGACCGCGTCGTTGCTCATCTTCTGCGTGATGACACGCTTGCGGGCCGAGAACCGTCACGGCGGCGCCCGCGCCCGCGTGCATGCCGGCGTCGTCCCACTGGACAACCCGGTCGGGAAGGCGAACTACCGGGAATTCCTCCAACTCCAACGGCGGGTCGCCGCCGCGAACGGCGCACAGCTCCTGTTCTGGACCGGCATCGGCGATCTCGGCGCGGTCACGACCTTCCCCAGGATCGTCGCGATGCGCAAGGCCACCTCGGCGGCCCGCGCCGGGACTGCCTACGTCGGCCAGGACGAAGTCCGCTCCCAACGGGTCGACGATGATCTGGCGGATCTCCGGGTCGAGGTGTCGGCCGCCGCCCGCGCTGAGGGCACCTTCGAGCTGTGACGGGCCTGTCGCCCTTGGCGGCGGCGATGGCCGCCGCCGTCGAAGGCACCGGGCCAGGAAGGTGCCGTGGCGGGTCCTCGCCGAGGCCGCCGCCGCGGGTCGACGTCTCGGCGGTCGGGTCGGCGACCTGGCGGTCCCGGCTTGCCGATGCCGTGGCAGAGCTCGCCGGAAGCGGTCTGGCCTCGTTGCCATCACCTCGAGCCCGGTCGTGGGACCGGGCATCGACTCCGCCGGTCCCCGACTGGGTCCTGAGACCATCCCCCGACCGGCCCGAACCGACACCACGGGTCGCGGTCGTCTGGGACGCCAAACTTGCGTTCGCGGCCCGCATGGACGCGGACGGAGACTTGGGCGTAGGGGAGCGGGACCTGTTCGTCGCCGTCAACGACTGGCTGCGAGACGTGCCCGACCCGATTGTCGTCCCCGTGCGCGAACGGTCCTGGGAGATCCTTCGTGACGAGAAGGCCCTGGAGCGGGCCCGCCGCGGCCGCTTGTTCGGGCCCGGGCGGCTCACCGACCACCTCCTAGCGATCGAACCGGTCTTCGCTCCCGTCGAGACCACCCGACACGGCCCGAGCCCGGAACGGGTCGTCCTCGTCGTGGAGAACTGGACCACCTACCAGACCCTCGGATGGGTAGCGCAGTGGTCGGGATGGTCAGGGACGGTCCTCTGGGGCGCTGGGAACCAGGTGACGTCCCGTGTCGAGGCGGCCGCCGATATGCTCGACCAGCCACAGCAGGTCCGATACGGACGTCGACGTCGTCGGCCTCCGCCTGGCCCGTGACGTCACCGCGACATGCGAGACGGTCAGGTGGCCAGCCCCGGCACCGGCGATCGGCTTGTACCGCCTCCTCGTGGACGCCGGCAGCCCGATAGGCGCGTCAGGACGGACTCCG
>DASSGC010000154.1:0-9442 GCA_035693765.1 Acidimicrobiales bacterium | reverse complement strand
ACCCCGGAGGACTGGGCGGACCTGGAGGCCGAGGGCGTCACCGGCGGCCCGGCCGCGGGATGAGGCCCGGGCCGGCGCGGGCCGGATCGGCTCGCCGTGCGCACCGGCGGCGGGCGGCGGGGGCGGCCCTCGCGGCCGCGCTCGTCGCGGCGGCCGCCTGCGGGGGAGGCGACCACGAGGCGGCCGGCGACGACCGGCCCGCACCCACGACCGCGCCGTCCACCGCGGCGCCCGAGACCGCGGCGCCCGACACCGCGGCGCCCGAGACCGCGGCCCCGGCCCCACCGCCGCCCGTCGACGTCGCGACGCTCCGGCCGCCGCCGCCGGTGGCCGACCCGGGTGCCCTCGCCGCCCGCATCGCCGCCGCCGAGGCCACCCTGCGCTCGGGTACCGGCAGCGAGGCCGACATCGCCGGCGCCGCCCTGGCCCAGCAGGCTGCCTACCGCCAGCTCGGCGACCATCCCGAGTGGGACGAGGCGGTGGTCGCCGCCGTGCCCGCCGAGGTGGGGCCGGCGGTGCGGTCCCACGCCGCCGCGCGCCGCGAGTTCCGGGCACTCGCCGGCGCGCCGACCGACATGATGCCGGCCTGGAACATCGTGGCCCCGGCCCCCGCAGACCAGCTCGTCGCCTGGTACCAGGAGGCGGAGGCCGACTTCGGGGTGCCGTGGCAGGTGCTCGCCTCGGTCAACCTGGTGGAGACCGGCCTGGGCCGCATCCGGGGCACGTCGGTGGCGGGGGCCCAGGGGCCGATGCAGTTCCTCCCGTCCACCTGGGCGGCGTACGGCGAGGGCGACATCAACGACCACCGCCAGGCCATCCGGGCGGCGGCCCGCTACCTGGCGGCCAACGGCGCACCCGGCGACCTCGACGGCGCACTGTGGAACTACAACCACAGCGACCACTACGTCCGGGGGGTCCGGATCTACGCCGACCTCATCGCCGAGCACCCCGGGGCGTTCGCCGGGTTCCACCACTGGGGGGTCTGGTACACGACCGTGGCCGGCGACCTCTACCTGCCCGTAGGCTACGCGGCGACCGAGCGGGTGCCGGTCGACCAGTACCTCGCGTCGGCCCCCGGGTGAGCCCCGGGGGCCGACGGAGTCGCAGGGGTCAGTGGCCGGTGCGCAGGTCGATCTCGGCGACGCGCCCGCCCGAGACGTGGACCAACGCCATCGGGATGCCCTCGTCGTCGAGGACCTGGTAGCTGCCGCGGACCACCTGCGGGAACACCGCGACGGGCACGTCGCGCCCGCCGACGGCCCGGGGGTGGACCCCGGTGTGGAACCGGTCGGCGGGGCGGCCCGCCGGGCAGGCCTCCAGCTCACCCGACCGGGTGGTCCGGTCGAGGTAGACGACCAGGGCGCCCACATCGTCACCGATGTCGAGCAGGGGGCTGGCGCCCGGGGAGGCCGTGGCCTCCCCGGGCGCCTCGTGCGCCTGCGACGCGAGGTGGACGTGCCCCACCGGTCAGGCCGCCGGGACGTCGTACCCGCTGTAGGGCACGCCCAGGTACGGGAACACGTCCAGGAAGTCGCGGACGGGCGGGAACGTCCCGTCCTCGATGCCGTTCAGCGGATCGGCGGCCGCATCCGGCGTGAACGTGCCGTCGACCAGCGGGATCGTCGCCCCGGCGACGGCCCGCAGCTCGATGGTGACGACGTCGTCGCCGACCCGGCGGCCGTTGGGGAAGCCGGCCAGGTCGCCGCCGATCAGCCCGAGGCGGTGGGGGTTCGCGCTGGGCGGGATGGCGACGTTGAGCCGCAGCTCATCGGCCTGGGTGGTTCCGGTGAAGTTCTGGAACCCGTCGATGACGTCCCGCGGGATGCCGGTGAGCAGGATGGCGAGCAGGTCGACCCGGTCCTTGTCGTAGGCCCTCAGGTTCTCGAACACGTCGGGGTAGAGCACCGGCAGCAGCGCCGCCAGCTCCGGTCGGGCCACGTACTTGGCGAAGTCCTTGTCCTGGTCGGGACCGACGGCGTTCCAGCGGTCCTTCTCCGGGATCGGGACGATCACCTCGTTGAACAGCGGGTTGCCGAGCCGCGACACCTGGACGAACTCGCCGCTCGGGCCGCCGCCGGGACCGCGGAGCAGGCCCTCCTGCCGGTAGGCCGCCCCCCACACGCCGATGACCGCGTTGGGCGACAGGGGGTCGGTGGGCACGCTGCCGTCGCGGGTCACGTCCGCGATCGGCACCTGGATGGCGATGGTGTGCACGTTGACCTGCGCCAGGGAGTCGACGCCGTCCGCCGCGGCCGTGCGGATGAGGTGCGCGCCCTGGAAGGGACGCAGGGTGCCGAGGTCGAACACCGACCCGAGGTCGACGTAGAAGCTCTCGGCCCGCTGGCCGGCGAAGGCGAGCTCGCCGCCCGCCAGCGTCTGCACGGCGGAGGCCGCCAGGCTGGCGTAGTCGGGCGTCGACCGAAGGCCGACGTTGCAGGGCGGCGAGGCCAGGCCCTCCCCGAGGGGGATGACCCGGGGCCGCCGGCCCGGCCGGCGCACGATCTTCTTCACCGTGTAGGTCTGGCGCCGGTTCCACGTGTTGCTGTCGAGGGCGGTGATGGGCCCGGTGTTGTACAGGAACGTGTTGGGGTTGGTGTTCACGGTGGTGAACTCGAACCGGTACGTCACGTTGGGCTTGCCGTCGCCGTCGTTGTCGACGTGGATCTCGTAGCGCACGTCGTCGCCGAACTCGTAGAAGTTCGGGCCGCCGGCGGGCGCCTCGACGGGGATGTAGCTCGTGATGAGGGTGACGGTGTTGCCGTCGCTGACGAAGGCGTAGGTGTCGGTGTTGTCGGCCACCGGGTCCTTGGAGATGCCGGGGGCTTCACGATGCGAAGACATGGCGATACCTCACCCGGCTGCCCGGATCAGCTTGCGGACGAGACCACGATCGCTGAACTCGATCGTCTTGGTGCCGACCAGCAGCTCGACCTTCGACCCGCGCGGGTCGCGCACGGCGAGGAGAATCGGGCCGGAGACCTGGTGGTAGTCGCGGGACGTCAGCTCGGCCGAGTCGACGGAAGCGCCGGCGGCGAGCGGGTTCCCGAGGACGGCGGCGCCCGCCACCCCGAGTGCGCCCGCGGAGCCCGTTGCGATGAACGAGCGGCGTGAGACGGGTTGCATGGGTTTCCTCCTGTAGCCGGATGGTCCGGTTGCGGGAGGGGATTCGGGACCGCGCGTCGCCGCGGATGTCGGCGGCGGCCCGCCCGCCGGGCGGCCCCGGCGTCAGGTCGGTTCGATGGGACGGCGGCGCACCGCGCCCAGAACGTCCTCGGCCGCCCGCAGGCGGGTGACGGCGGCATCCACGGCCAGCCGGGCCACGTCGAGCGCGCTCAGGGTCCGTCCGGTGCCCTCGACCACCGCGGTCCGGCTCCAGTCGCCGGCGGGCACGGACTCGATCCGGTCGGCGGCCGCGTTCGCCTCCAGCCCCAGCTCCGACAGGCGCTCGTGCACCGTGCCGGTGGGCGCCCCGGGCTTGGGTCGGGCGTCCGGCTCGATGTCGGCGGCGGCGAGGACGGGGTCGTCGGCCGTGGTGATGGTGGCCAGGGCCCGGTCGGCGGCGGCGATGGCCCAGGCGGCGGCCACGATGTGCTCGATCGCCGACCAGCCGTGGACCGCTCGGTGGGCCACGTCGTCGGGTGACTCGTCCTCGCCGAGGCCGGCGAACAGGCCGCGGTAGCGGCGTTCCATCCCCCGGAGCGCGACCACGGCATCGGACGGAGCCAGCTTGGAGAGGTCCACGACCTCGTTCTAGCGCGGCGGAGCGGTGAGCCGCGGGTCACGCACCGCCGTCACCCGTGAAACCCAGGCCGGGTCCCTGCTGGGTCCCTGCTCCTCGGCGGGCGGGGGTGCCGGGTCGAGCGCCAAGGCCACCATCAGCACCTCGCGCCGGCGGGCGGCCGCCAGGCCTCCCCGCCGTGACGGGCCGGCGGCCGGCGGGCGAAGACTTCGTGGCCGGCCGGGACGGCTTGCCGCCCGGCGTCGGTAGCGTGCCGGCATGTCCATCTACGACGTGTCGATCAACGCGCTCGACGGGACCCCCGCCGACCTCCACGACTACGACGGCAAGGCCGTGCTGGTGGTGAACGTGGCCTCCAAGTGCGGTCTCACGCCCCAGTACACCGGGCTGGAGGAGATCCACGAGCGGTACGCGGACCGTGGCTTCAGCGTGCTGGGAGTGCCCTGCAACCAGTTCGGTGCGCAGGAGCCGGGGACGGCCGACGAGATCGCCACCTTCTGCTCGACCACCTACGGCGTGTCGTTCCCGATGACCGAGAAGGTCGACGTCAACGGCGACGGGCGTCACCCGCTGTACCGGCAGCTCGTCGACGTGCCCGACGCGGCCGACGGCCACACCGGCGACATCCGCTGGAACTTCGAGAAGTTCCTGGTCGCGCCCGGGGGCGACGTCGTGGCCCGGTTCAACCCGATGGTCGAGCCGACGGCCGACGAGGTGACCGCGGCGGTGGAGAAGGTGCTGCCGCGGTAGCGGCGCCGGGGACGGGTCAGCGGCCGCGGGCGGCCCGGAGCACCCGCCCCACGTCGAGCAGGTGGTGGCTGCCCTCGTGGACCGCGATCGTCGCCAGATCGCTCACCGGCAGCGGGCGGCCCCGGCCGGTCAACCCGGGCAGCGACCACTCGTCGTCGGTCAGCTCGGCGAGCGTGACCGCCAGGCTGTCGGCCGCGTCGGCCAGGTCGTCGGCCGTGGCCTCGCGGTCGAGGCCGGGCGACGCGGCGGCCACGCGCGCCTCCCAGTCGATCACCGGCTCGTCGGGGTCGACGCGGGCCAGCGCGCACCGCACGCGGTCGTCGAAGACGCGGAAGATGTCGACGACGTGCCCGGTGTAGTCGAGCGCCGACCACACGCCGGGCGCGGGCGACCGGCGGACGATCTCGTCGAGGTCCTCGCCGGCCAGGCCGCGGGTGAGGGGCGCCCGGTAGCGGCGCCCGAACGAGCGGACGGCCACGACGGTGTCGCGGGGCCGCAGGTCGGCCGGATCGAACCCGCACTCCTCGCAGCGCTCCATCACCGCGCCCTCCTCACCTCACCCGGGAGGGTAGCTACCGCGGCCGCGGCCCGGTCGGGCCCGGCGGCCGGGTCAGGACTCCTCGGCCAACTCCCGCTTGACGCTCTCGACGAGGTGGGAGGGCAGCACGTCGTAATGGTCGTGCTCGGCGTGGAACCGGCCCCGGCCGCCGGTGAGCGACCGCAGCTCGATGGCGTAGCGCGAGATCTCCGAGGTGGGCACCAGGGCGATGATGGTCTGGCGGCCGTCGCCCGCGGTGTCGGTGCCCTGGACGCGCCCCCGACGGGCGTTCAGGTCGCCCATCACGTCGCCCTGGAGGTCGAGCGGGACCGTGACCTCGAGGCGGCTGATCGGTTCGAGCACCACGGGGTCGGCCTGGGCCATGGCGGCCCGGAACGCGAGCCGCCCCGCCACCTTGAACGCCATCTCCGAGCTGTCGACCGAGTGCTCCTTGCCGTCGGTGAGCGCCACCCGCACGTCGACGACCGGGTACCCGTAGACCCCGCCGGACGCCATGGTCTCCTCGACGCCCTTCTGGACGGCGGGGATGTAGCCCCGGCTGATGGCGCCGCCGACGATCTGGTTGACGAACTCGAAGCCGCCGCCCCGGGGCAGCGGCTCGAGGTCGATGACGCAGACACCGAACTGGCCGTGGCCGCCGGTCTGCTTCTTGTGCCGGCCCTCGACCGCCTTGGCCGAGCCCGTGATGGTCTCGCGGTAGGGCACCCGCACGGGTTCGGTGTCGACGGTGGCACCGAACTTGCGGGTGAGCTTCTCGAGCGTGATCTGCAGGTGCGTCTCGCCGGTGCCGTGCAGCAGGGTCTGGTGGGTCTCGTCGATGCGCTCGACCCGGAGGGCGGGGTCCTCGTCGACCAGGCGGTGCAGGGCGGGGGCGAGCTTGTCCTCGTCCGCCTGGGTGCGGGGCACGACCGCCACCGCGAGCGTCGGCTCCGGCTGGACGATGGGCGGCACGACCACCGGTTTGCCCCGCGGCGCCAGCGTGTCGCCGGTGATGGTGCCGGCGAGCTTGGACACGGCGCCGATGTCGCCGGCCACCAGCTCGGGCGCGGGCTCCTGGTCCTTGCCCCGGACGGTCAGCAGCCCGTGCAGGCGCTCGTCGGTGCCGCTGCGGCTGTTGACCAGGTGGTCGTCGGGGCGCAGCGTCCCCGACAGCACCCGGAACAGGCTCACCTGGCCCACGTAGGGGTCGGCGATCGTCTTGAACACGAACGCCAGCGGGTCGCCGCCCGCGTCGGCCGGGACGTCGATGACCTCGCCGGGGGAGTCGCCGTTGCGGCCGGCGGTGATGGCCACCGGCCGGTCGAGCGGCGACGGGCCGATCTCGACGAGGAAGTCGGCCAGGCGGTCGATGCCGATCTCCCGGGTGGCCGAGCCGACCAGCACCGGGAACACGGTGGCCGCGGCGATGCCGTCGTGCAGCGTGCGCTCCAGCTCCTCGAACGACGGGGGGTCGCCGTCGAGGTACCGCTCGAGGATGGCGTCGTCGGCGACGACGATGCCCTCGACCAGGTTGTCGTGCACCTGGTGCTCGAGCTCCTCCATGTCCTCGGGGATCTCCTCGGTGTGCGGCACGCCGTTCTCGTAGATGTGCGCCGTGTCGGTGAGCAGGTCGGCGATGCCGCGGAACGAGGCCTCCTCGCCGATCGGCAGCTCCAGGGGCGCGACACCGGCCCCCAGCCGGTCGCGGAGCTGGGCCAGGGTGGCGTCGAAGCTGGCGCGCTCGCGGTCGAGCTTGTTGACGAACACCATGCGGGGGACGCCCAGCTCGGCGGCCATCGCCCACGCCTCCTCGGTCTGGACCTCGACGCCGTCGACCGCGCTGATCACGAACACCGCCAGGTCGGCGATGCGGAGGGCCGCGGCGACGTCACCCATGAAGTCGGCGTACCCGGGCGCGTCGATGAGGTTGACCTTGTGGTCGCGCCACTCGAACGGGGCGACCGACAGCGAGAGCGAGATGCCCCGCTTCTGCTCCTCGGGATCGAAGTCGCACACCGTCGTGCCGTCCTCGACCCGGCCGATGCGGGTGATGGCCCCCGCCCGGTGGAGGAGGGCCTCGGCCAGGCTCGTCTTGCCCGCGCCCCCGTGCCCCACCAGGGCTACGTTGCGAATCTGACCGGTCGCGTACCGCTTCACCAGGCTCCCCCTCGGTGGTTGGACGGCGCTGCCCGGAGGGTAGCGGAGGGCACGGTGGCCGCGTGCCGGGGGCGCAGCACGCTGGGGGGTGGTCGTTGGGGCATCGCAGGCGTTGTTAGCCTTGACGGCCGGTAGACCACTTCTGGAGACCGACATGTTCGACGGACGGTGGCGCAGCACCTTCGAGAAGGGTCTGCACCCCATCGGTGCCCAGCTCCGGCGCACCGGCATCACAGCCAACCACCTGACCGCCACCGGCCTCGTCATGGCCGTGGCCGCCGCGGTCGCGATCGCCAACGGCTCGCTGCGGGCGGGGCTCCTGCTCCTCGTCCTCACCGCCGTGCCCGACGTGCTCGACGGCGCCGTGGCCAAGGCCTCCGGCACCGCGTCACCCCGCGGGGCCTTCTTCGACTCGGTGATCGACCGGGTCAGCGACGCGCTGCTGCTGGGCGGCATCGCCTGGTACCTCGACTCCACCCAGCCCGGCCGGGTCGCGGTGCTGCCCATGGCGGTGCTGGCGGCCTCCATGCTCGTGTCCTACGAGCGGGCCAAGGCGGAGTCGCTCGGCTTCGACGCCCGCGGCGGCCTGATGGAGCGGGCCGAGCGCCTGATCTTCCTGGCCTTCGGCCTGCTGTTCGAGTCGCTGCTGGTGCCGGTGCTGTGGGTCATGCTGGTCCTGACCGTGTACACGGCCGGCCAGCGCTTCGTCCGGGTCTGGCAGCAGGCGTCCGCGCCGCAGGTCCAGCCCCTGCTGGGCGGCCGCTGGCGGTCGCGCCGCGTGGCCCGCTCCACGCAGCGCACGTGGCGCCGCCAGGCGATGACCCACCGGCGCCGCCGGTGATCCGGGCGTGGGGGATGACGCACGCGCCTCCTGCGGGCGCGTGACGATGGACGTGGTCACACCGGCATACCGAGGGGCGTCGACCCTCGCCCGGCTGCTGCCGGCGAGCGTCGTCGACACCGCGGCCCCGCAGCTGGCGGGCCTCACCGCGTTGCGCGCGTCCGACCGCCGGGCGATGGTCGAGCGCCACCAGCGCCGCATCGATCCGACGCTGTCCGGCGCCGCCCTGCGCCAGCGCGTCCGCGACGTCTACCGGTCCTACGGCCGCTACTACGGCGAGTCGTTCCGGCTGCCGACCGTGTCACCCGCCGAGCTCGATGCCCGCCTCACCTACGACGGCTACGAGCGGATCGAGGAGGCCCGGGCGACCGGCACGGGCCCGCTGCTGATCATGCCCCACCTCGGGAGCTGGGAGTGGGCCGCGTTCTGGCTCACCCGGGTCAGGCACCTGCCGGTGAGTGCGGTCGTCGAGCGGATCGAGCCACCGGCCCTGTTCGACTGGTTCGTCGCGTTCCGGGAGAGCATCGGGCTGGAGATCATCCCCCTCGGGCCCGAGGCCGGGCGCTCGATCGTGAGCGCCGTCCGCCGGGGGCGGGCCGTGGCGCTGCTGTCCGACCGCGACATCACCGGCAGCGGCGTGGAGGTCGACTTCTTCGGCGAGAGGACCACGCTGCCCTCCGGTCCGGCGGTCCTCGCCCTGCGAACCGGTGCCCGGCTGCTGCCGTCCGCCGTCTACGACCGGGGGCGCAGCCATCACGGCGTGGTCCGTCCGCCGGTGCCCGCCGAGCGCCGGGGCTCGTTCCGCGACGACGTCGCCCGCATCACGCAGGCGATCGCGCACGAGCTCGAGGATCTCATCCGGGCGGCGCCCGAGCAGTGGCACCTGCTGCAGCCGAACTGGCCCAGCGACCGGGCCGCCCGCCGCGTCCGGCTCTGACCCGCGCGGCGGCGGGCTACGCTCGCGGGCGTGCGCATCGGGCTGGTCTGCCCCTACAGCCTCACGGTCCCCGGGGGCGTCCAGGCGCAGGTGATGGGGCTCGCCCGCACGTTGCGGACGCTGGGCGTCGACGTGCGGGTGCTGGCGCCCTGCGACGGGCCGCCGCCCGACGCCGGCGTGACCCCGCTCGGCAAGAGCGTGCCCACGGCCTCGAACGGCTCGTTCGCCCCGCTGGCGCCCGATCCGGCCGCCCAGCTCCGCACGATCCGCGCCCTGCGCGACGAGGCCTTCGACGTGCTCCACCTGCACGAGCCGCTCGCACCCGGGCCGACGATGACGGCGCTGCTGTTCCGCAACGCGCCGATCCTCGGCACGTTCCACCGGTCGGGCGACAGCGCCGCCTACGCCGCCGCCAAGCCGGCGGTCCGCTGGCTGGCCCGGCGCCTCGACCTGCGGTGCGCCGTGTCGAAGGACGCGCTG
>DASSGC010000153.1:0-8718 GCA_035693765.1 Acidimicrobiales bacterium | reverse complement strand
CCGGGGCGGCGAGCAACGGCTCCAGGATCGCCAGACCGGCCGCCGGCCCGGCGGCGAACCCGACGGCGACGGCGCGGGTGAGCTCCACCACCGGCGACGGCGTGACCCGGGCCAGCGCGGCGTACAGCTCGGCGATCTGCGCCCAGTCGGTCTCCCCCGCGCTCGGGGCCTGCACGTGCAGGGCGGCGATGGCGGCCTGGAGCTGGTACGCACCGGGCCGACGCAGCCGCAGCGCCTGATCGAGCGCCCGCAGCCCCTCCCGCACCCGCCCGGCATCCCACCGGCGCCGGTCCTGCCGATCGCAGGCCCAGCAGGGCGCGGGTCACCACCGCCGGATCGCGCTCCTCCAGGCGGCGGGCCAGCCACGCGACCAGCGCCACCGGGCACGCCGGCCGGGTGATCAGGTAGGCCAGCACCGCGACGAGCCGGTCGAGCTCGGCCACGTACGCCAGCCGCCGGGCGGCGTCGAGCGGGTCGAGCCGCACGTCGGTGGCCCAGGCCTGCGTGCGGGCCGCGGTCAGCGAGAAGCTGAAGAGGCGGCCCCCGCCCCACGCGGCGGCCTCGCTCGCCCAGCGCGACACCCGGTCGAGGTCGTCGATCACGGCCCGGCCTCCGTTCCTGCGGGTCCCGCCACGGTTCTGAGCCCGCGGTCGCGGCGCTGATACGGGCGCCGCGTCAGTCCTCGCCGTGGGCGTCGAACTCCAGCGCCCGCAGCAGGTAGTCGCCGTACCCGCTCTTGGTCAGGTCCTCGCCGTGCGACTCGGCCCGGGCCAGGGCCCGCAGCTGGTCGGCCGAGATCATGCCCTCCCGGAACGCGGCGGCCTCCGGGGCCCCGATGAGCAGGCCCTTGCGGCGCTGCTGGCCGGCCACCCAGGCCTGGGCGTCGAGCAGCGCGTCGAACGTCCCCACGTCGAACCACTCGGTGGAGACCGGGAGCCGCGACACCTGCAGGTGGCCCGCCGCCAGGTAGCGGTTGTTGACCTCGCTGATCTCCAGCTCGCCCCGGGCGCTCGGCGAGATCGACCGGGTCACCTCGACGACGCCGTTGTCGTAGAAGTACAGCCCCGGGATCATGTAGTTCGACGGCGGCAGGGCGGGCTTCTCGTGGACGGCGACGACCTCGCCGTCGGCGTCGAACTCCAGCACGCCGTAGCGCTCCGGGTCGGGCACCCACAGGCCGAACACCACCGCCCCGTCGGGCTTGGTGTAGCGCTGGAGCTGCTCCCCCAGGCCGAAGCCGTAGAAGATGTTGTCGCCGAGGATCAGCGCCACGGCGTCGCCGCCGATGAACTCCTCGCCGATGAGGAAGGCGGCGGCGATGCCGTTGGGCTCGGGCTGCGACGCGTAGGCGAAGCGGCAGCCCCACTGGCCGCCGTCGCCCAGCAGCTCCTCGAACAGCGGGAGCTGGTCGGGCGTCGAGATCACCAGGATCTCGTTGATGCCCGCCAGCAGCAGCGTCGAGATCGGGTAGTACACCAGCGGCTTGTCGTAGACGTGCATGAGCTGCTTCGACGTCGCTCGGCTGGCGGGGCTGAGCCGGGTGGCCCGGCCACCGGCGAGCACGATGCCCTTCATCGACCGGGCCTCCTTGCGGGGTCGTCGAGTGGGGGCGGAAGACTACCGCCCCGCCCCCCGCCGGGCGCCCCGGAGCCGGCGCGAACAGACGAGGCGAGCCGTGCCGGCGCGGCAACGGCGTCCTAGCGCTCGTAGACGCCGAACTCGTCGAGCAGCCGCTCCTCGACCGCCAGCGTGTCGCGGGTGGCGCCGCCCCGCTCGGCCGCCACCGCGTTGGCCAGCGCCTGGGCCAGGGAGGTCAGGGCGGTGACCGACCGCAGCACGGCGACGCCGGTCGTGTCGACGTAGAAGGGGTGGTCGGCGAGGGCGGCGAGCGGGGAGGCCGGGGTGTCGGTCAGCGCGACGGTCGTCGCCCCGGCCGCCCCGGCCCAGCGGAACGCCCGCACCGTGTCGCGCGTGTAGCGGTGGATGGCGATGCCCACCACGGCGTCGCCCTCCCGCACCCGCCGCAGCTCGTCCACCAGGTCGCCCGCCGCCGGGGCGAGCGTCACCACGTCGTCGCGCACCAGCCGCAGCAGGTAGCCGAGCAGCACGGCCGGCCCGTGGCACTTGCGCAGCCCGATCACGTGCACCCGCGGCGCCTCCGCCAGCGCGGTGACGGCCGCGGCCCACGCCGCCCGGTCGACCCGGGCGAACGTGCGGGCGACGTTGGCCTGGTCGTGGGCCGCGGCCAGCTCGAGGGGGTCGTGGGCGACGGCCGGCGCCAGGGGCTCGCCCGGCGTGGCGGCGAGCGCCTCGAGATGGGTGAAGCGGCGGACGAGCTGCGCCTCGGCCCGCAGCATGGCCCGGCACAGGCCGGTGAGCCCCGGGTAGCCGGCGAGACCGAGGCCGGTGGCGAACCGCACGACCGTCGACTCGTTGACCCCCACGGCTCCCGCCAGCTCGGAGACCGTCATGAAGGCCACGCCCTCGGGATCGGCGAGGACGCGCTCGGCCAGGAGCCGGTGGGCGGGGCTCAGGGCGGGCAGGCGCTGCTGGAGGAGGGCGACCAGCTCGCCGAAGCTGGCCGGCGCCCCCGCCGCCCCGGTGTTGTCGTGTGCGCCGCGGCCGGTGTCACCGTGTGCGCCGCCCTTGCCCTCACCGTGGGCGTCGGTTGCGGCATCCGTCCCGGGCATGCGACCAGCATCATGCAAACATGGTTGCAGAGTCAACCTGCAATGCAACATAGTTTGCAGACATGATCGCCGATGCGGTGCCCCTGTCGCCCACGCTCGCCCTCAACGAGGACCTGGAGGCCCGCCGGGCCGCCGGCCAACCCGTCCTCCACCTCGGCTTCGGGGAGGCCGGGCTCCCCGCCCTCCCCGGCCTCACCCGGGCGCTGCGGCGGGCCGCGCCCCGCAACCGCTACGCCCCGGTAGCGGGCTCGGCCGAGGCCCGCGGCGCGGCGGCCGGCTGGTTCCGCCGCCGTGACCTGCCCACCGACGCCGCCCAGGTCGTCCTCGCCCCCGGGAGCAAGCCCCTGCTCTACGCCGTGATCGCCGCCCTGCCCGGCGCCGTCGTGCTCCCGAGGCCGTCGTGGGTGAGCTACGCCGCCCAGGCGGCCCTCGCCGGCAAGGCCGTGGTCGGCGTCCCCGTCCCCGCCGCGGCGGGCGGCGTCCCCGATCCCGACCTGCTGCCCGACGCCCTCGCCCGGGCCCGCCGGGCGGGGCAGCGGCCCGGCATCCTGCTGCTGACCCTCCCCGACAACCCGACCGGCACGCTGGCCGGGCCGGGCCTCCTGTCCCGCATCTGCGCCATCGCCGGCGAGCACGACCTCGTGGTGGTGTGCGACGAGATCTACCGCGACCTCTGCTACGAGTGGCCCGACTTCCGCGGCCCGGCCCACCTCCTCCCCGAGCGGACGATCGTCACGTCGGGGCTCAGCAAGAGCGTCGCCCTCGGCGGCTGGCGCATCGGCTTCGCCCGGTTCCCGTCCTCGACCTTCGGCGACGACGCCCGCCGCCGCGTGGTCGGCGTCGCGAGCGAGGTCTGGTCCAGCATGGCCGGTCCCATGCAGGACGTCGCCGCCCACGTGCTGGCCGAACCGCCCGAGGTCGTCGACCACGTCGAGGCGTCACGCCGGTTGCACCGGACCGTGGCGCGGGCCGTGCACGACGACCTGCTCGCGGCCGGCGCGCGCTGCCGGACCCCCGACGCCGCCTTCTACCTCTACCCCGACCTGGCGCCGTGGCGCGACGGCCTGGCCCGGCTCGGCGTCACCACCGGCGCGGTGCTCGCCCGCCACCTGCTCGACCGCCACGGCGTGGGCGTGCTCCCCGGCGGGAGCTTCGGCGACGATCCCGCCGCCCTCCGGTTCCGCGCCGCCACCAGCCTGCTCTACGGGCGCACCGACGACCAGCGGTGGGCGGCCCTGCGCAGCCCCGACCCCCTCGCCCTCCCCTGGATCGCCGAGGCCCTGGCCACCCTGCGCGCCACCTGGGCGGCACTGGCCGGCTGACCGGCGACCGCCGGGGTGCCGCGCCGTCCCGCGCCCGGCGCCGTGCCCGGCGCTACTGCTGGTAGCGCTCCACGACGTCGGGCGGGCGCACCGTCGCCTCGTCGGGGTCGTCGCCCATCTCGCGGCGGGCCCGCCGCTGGCGCAGCAGGTCCCAGCACTGGTCGAGCGCGACCTCCAGGTCGCGCAACCGGGCGGCCGTGCTCTCGTCCGGGCCGCCGGCCCGGACCTCCCGTTCGAGGGCGTGCTCCTCGTCCACCAGGGCGCCGATGCGCTCGATCACGTCAGCGTCGTCCATGGCTGCCACTCCCTCGGGTCGCGTGTCGGAGGCATCCTGCCACCGGTCGCCGCCCGACCCCAACCGGTCAGCCGCCGCCGCACGACACGCCGTCGGGCGGGGCCCCCACCACGTACGGGCTCTGCGAGGTGGGGGGCGTCTCCGGCGGCGGGGGCGTCGAGGGCTGCGCCTGCTCCGCCGGCGCCGCGGTCGTGGGCGGCGCGCCCGGCGCGGCCGGCATCCTGTCGACCGGCGTGGGCTGATCGTGGACGTTGGTGAAGTCCAGCCCGGCGACCACCCGGACCTGCCCCGAGGCCAGCCCCGGGTCCTCCTCCAGCGGGATGGCCGTCTCGCTCGTGATGTGGCGCGCCACCCGCTGCGCGTAGGCCTCCTGGCCCGGTGCGTGGAAGATCTTGGTGTTCGGGTAGAAGTCGTCGGCGTCGTCGGGCCGCGACATCTTGAACCCCACCTGCTGGAGCGCCGCACTGACGTCGCCCGCCAGGCCCTCCCGCTCCTGGGCCGGATCGGCGGTGGTGCCGTTCAGCACCGACACGCTGATCACCCCCGGCCGGATCTCGCCCGGCGCCAGGCCCCGGAACACGTTCAGCAGCGGCTCGGCCTCCGCCTCGCTCAGGGAGAGGCGGTTCTCGTCCTGGGGGTAGGGCACCGTCGGCAGCGGGTAGGTCTCCAGGTTCTCCGAGTTGAAGTCCTTGAACTTCCCCGCCAGGTCCTTCAGGTCGCCGATCGTGAGGTTGGCGTCGAGGCGCACGTTGGCCACCCCGATGTCGATCAGCTCCAGCAGGCGGCCCGGGTTGGACTTCACCTGCCCCAGCGCCTTGGACATGGCGCCCTGGATGAAGAACTGCTGGCGCTGCACGCGGTTGACGTCGGCGAACTTGTCCTGCTCCCAGCCGTCCTCGGTGAGGATCTGCAGGTAACGCGCCCGGGCGAACGCGAGCCCCTGCTCGCCGTCGAGCGTCACGCACCCGAGCTGGTCGATGCCGAGGCCCGAGTGCAGGTCGCGGATGGCGTAGGGGACGAAGATCGGCACCCCGCCCACGGCGTCGACCACCTGCTGGAAGCTCTGGAAGTTGACCTCCACGAAGTGGTTGATGCTGATGTCGAAGTTCTGCTGGATCGTGTCGATCAGCACCTTCTCGCCCTCGCCGTCGGCGGCGCGCGAGTAGGCCGAGTTGATCATGCCGATCTTGCCGGTGTCGGCGATGGTGACCATGAGGTCGCGCGGGAACGACGTGAGCGCGAGGCGGTCGGACTGCGGGTCGACGCGCACGACCATGATCGTGTCGGTGTTCTTGGTCTGGTGGCCCTCGCGGCCGTCGACGGCGACGATCAGGAAGTTCTCCGGCTCGCCGTCGGGGGCCTGGGCGATCGGCAGGTCCTTGACCCGGTCGATGCTCTCGTACTTCACGAGCGTGTAGCCGGCGACCGAGGCCCCGAGCAGGCACAGCACGCAGAGGCAGACGCCGGCGGCCAGGACGCTCCGCTGCAGCCACGACCGCTGCCCGCGCCGCCGCGATGACGCCGGCCCGTCGTCGTCGCCACCGGTGCCGTCGCGCCGCGGGCGGGACCGGGGCGGGCCCGTGGGCGACCCCGTCGGCGCACCGGCCCAGGGGGCGGCCTGCCGCCGGGCGGTTCCCCGATCGAGCCGCTCGCCACCTCCCCGGCGGTCACGGCCCTCACCCTCGCCGCGGCCGGGGCGTACCGGGCGGCCCTCACCCTCGCCGCGGCCGGGGCGTACCGGGCGGCCCCCGCCCCGGCCGACGGCCGGGTCGGCGGGCCGTCGCGCCCGCCGGGCGTCGGGCTCCTGCCACGAGCGTCCCGGCCGGGAGCCCACGGGCTCCTGCCGCCCGCCGCGCTGGCCGACCGACCGCTGCCCACCCGGATCGGTCCACGAGCGCCGGACGGGCTCAGCCGCTCGCCGATCACCGCCGGGTCGCAGCCCGGGCTCCGGATCGCGGCGGGGGCGGCGCGGGTGGTCCGGGTACATCCTGGGAGAGGCTACCCAAGCCGGCGGCGCCCAGGTCCGTCACCCCACGGTTTCCGCCGGCGTTCGCACGAGCCGACCGACGAGCGTGGCCGCACCGCCAGGTTGCGTGGCCGCCGCACCGAGTGCGGCGGCGGCGCAGGGGTGCACTGGTGCCCCGCCAGGCAACGGGCACTAGCTTGCGGGAATGACCGTCACCGAGGACGCCGCTCCCGCCCGGCCGGCACGCTGGACGGCGCAGTGGAAGGAACTGTACTCCGAGGTCGTCCAGTCGGGCCTCTGCACCGGCTGCGCCGGGTGCGTCATCTCGTGCCCCCACGACGTCATCGGCTACACGCACGAGCCCGGCGCCTACAAGCCGTTCCACCTCGAGGACGAGCTCGGCCCCGACAACTGCATCCACGGCGAGAAGGGCTGCACCACCTGCACGCGTGCGTGCCCCCGCTTCCGGTCGTGGGAGCCCGAGGCCGACGAGCACCTCTTCGCCCGCACCCGTGAGCCCGGCGAGGTCGCCGGCGTCTACCAGGACATCCTGCTCACGCGGGCCAGCGACGACATGATCCACCGCATGGGCCAGGACGGCGGGCTCGTCTCGGCCCTGCTCATCTGGGCGCAGGAGAACGACTACATCGACGCCGCCCTCGTCTCCTACCTCGAGGGCGACGGCTCCACCTGGAAGGCCCGGCCCGGCGTCGCCGCCAGCAAGGACGAGATCCTGGCGGCCGCCGGCAGCCGCTACACCTACTCGGCCAACACGCTGGCCATCGACGAGGCGCTGGAGCGGGGTCACAAGCGGCTGGCCCTCGTGGGCATGTCATGCCAGTCGTCGGTGCCGCCCATCATGTGGAGCCGCAAGGCGGGCAAGGTCGGCAAGCCGATCCTGTTCAACATCGGCCTGCTCTGCTCGAAGACGTTCGACGACTCCATCTTCGACGAGCTGTTCCTCACCAAGTACGACCTGGCCGTCGAGGACATCGTCAAGATGAACATCAAGGGCGTGTTCCAGGTCTGGACCAAGGACGGGCACTACCACGAGATCCCGCTCAAGGAGTGCCACGCCTGGACCCGCGAGGGCTGCACCCACTGCCCCGACTTCGCCGCCGAGCACGCCGACATCTCGACCGGCGGCATCGGCAAGGACGACGACTGGACCCTGACCATCGTACGCACCGACCTGGGGCGGGAGATCATCAGCCGGATGATCGCCGACGGGTCGATCATCGCCCGGCCGGGTGACGAGGACCCGGGCGCCATCGCGCTCATGAACAAGCTGGCGGCCAAGAGCCGCGAGCGGTGGCCGTCGTTCGCCGTGCCCGACCCGCGGCCGCCGGCCCGCGACGGCGCCAAGTAGGCGGACGCCGGCCGAGCCGGTCAGCCGCCGGCGTCGGGATGCCGGGCGCCGCAGCCCGCCGCCAGCTCGACCACGTCCGGCGGGATCGCCGTCGGGTCCTCGCGGATCTGGCGGTCGATCTCCTCGAACCGCTCGAACGGCACGTTCTCCTCCAGCGCGTCGTAGAGGCAGCGGCACACGTCGGTGCTGGCCCCGGCGGCACACGCCGCCACGAAGTCGTCGCGCAGGTCGTCGGCGTAGCCCCGGCTCGCCTGCCCGCCCCCGCACGCCGCCGGCGCCGCGGCCAGCACGGCGGCCACGACGGCCACCGGGACGGCACGGGCCCGCACCGCCCGGGCCGGCGGGAGGGTCACCCCCCGCTCACGCAGGCCGCGGTCGCCTCGATGAGCTCCGGCGGGATGTTGGTGGGGTCGTCGGTCAGCTCGGTGTCGATCTCCTCGAACCGGTCGAACGGCACGTTGGCCTTCAACTCGTCGAACGCGCACCGGCACTGCTCCTCGGTGAGCCCGCCGTCGTCCTCGCTCGCCTTGCACGAGCCGACGAACGCCGCCTCCACCTCGGCGGTGTAGCCGCTGCTCTCCGAGCCGGAGTCCGACCCGGTGTCGGAGCTGGAACCCGACCCTGACTCCGGGTCGTCCTTCCCGCCGCCGCTGGTCGCGACGATGATGGCCAGGATGATGGCCACTGCCGCGATGGCCCCCACGGCGAGCCACACGGCCAGGTTCGAGCCCGCGCCGGCCGGGGGGGCCTGCGGCGGGTGGCCGCCCGACGGCAGCCGCCCGAGCGGCACACCGTGGCCGCCCGACGAGACGGTGCCCAGCGGCGAGCCGGCGGCCCGGGGCATGCCGCCGTAGGGCGTGGTGCCGCCGCCGGGAGGACGGGTGCCGCCCCCCGGTGTGGGCGGACCGGGCCGGTCAGCCGGTTCGGGAGACGGCCGGGCGGCCGGCGGGCCCGGCGACCCGGGGGTCGCCGGGCGGGACGGCGGGGCGGGCGACATGAAGGCCGCCGGCGTCTGCTGCGCCGGGGCCGGGCGGCTCGGCGGTGTGGGCTGCGAGGGACGGGTCTGCGGGACCGGC
>DASSGC010000152.1:0-2121 GCA_035693765.1 Acidimicrobiales bacterium | reverse complement strand
CCCTCGACCAGCCGGTGTCGGCCAACGTCGTGCCGGCCGACGACGTCGACACCTACCCGATGGAGATCGACGACCACCTCCATCTGCTCTGCGACGGCCGGGTCGAGGTCATGCTCGAGGCGCCGCCCGGCATGGTGCTGTCGCTCGAGGTGCACGACGAGGAAGGGCTCGTCGAGAGCGCGACCAGCACGGCCGAGTCGCCTGCGGTCGTCACGCTCACCGAGGCGCAGTGCGGCAGCGACGACGCGACCACGTTCGACGTCGTGGTCAGGCCCGTGGGCTCCGACCGGGTCGCCGGCGACTACCTGCTCACCCGCACCGGCAGCTTCTAGATGACCTATTCCAAGGGGTGAGGGTCCCCGGGTGAGGGGGCGAGGGCGTCCATGATCGGCGTTGCTACCCGTTCGACCTTGGTGGAGGTCTCATGGACGCCGACTTGGACACCCTCGCGACTGCACTCTATGTCCGGATCGATGACACGCTGGCGGACCGCCCGGAGCTGCGCCCGTGGCGGCCGAAGGTGGGAATCGCCCCGAAGCTGAGCGACGCCGAACTGCTCACTCTGGCCGTGTTGCAGGTGCTGTTGGGCTTCGAGCACGAGACCCGCTGGCTGCGTCACGCTCGCGAGCATCTGCGACACCTGTTCCCGTACCTGCCGGGCCAGGCCGGCTACAACAAACGGCTCCGCCGCTCAGCCGCCCAGCTTCAGGCGCTGATCCGTGTGCTGGGCGAGGACACCGAGGTATGGGCCGACGACTGCTGGCTGATCGACTCCACACCCGTCGAGTGCGGCCGTTCCCGCCCGACCGCGCAGCGCTCCAACCTGGCCGGATGGGCCGGATATGGCTACTGCGCCAGCCACTCCCGGTTCTTCTGGGGACTCCGGCTGCACCTGGTCGCCACCCCCACCGGGCTCCCGGTCGCGTTCGCGCTCGCCAACCCCAAGACCGACGAACGCGACGTAGCAATCGACCTGCTCGAGTCCGACCCGGCGTTGCTCGCCGGCCGAGCGGGCCAAGTCCTCATCGCGGACAAGGGCTACGCGTCGGCCGAGTTCGAGTCCCGCCTCGCTGGCCACGGCATCGAGCTCATCCGTCCTGCTCGCCGCGACGAGCGTCCTCGGCCCGGCGCCCGTCAACTCAAGCCCCTGCGCCAGATCATCGAGTCGATCAACGCCACCTTGAAGACCAAGCTCAGCCTCGAACGCCACGGCGGCCACAGCCAACAAGGCGTCCTGGTCAGAGTCCTCCAACGACTCCTTGCCCTCACCGCTGCCATCTGGCACAACCACCACGCCAACCAGCCCGTCCTACGATCCCTCACCGCCTACGACCACTGACCCCTTGGATTTTCTCATCTAGGCGCGACCCGCGACGCCGGGTCGAGCCCGCACCGGCGACCGACTAGGCGCGACCCGCGACGCCGGGTCCTAGGGGTGGGCGAGCAGGTCTTCCTTCCAGGCCCGGAAGCGGGTGTGGGTGGCACCACCGGGGCCCACGCCCTCGCCGTCGCCCGATGGGAACAGGCGGAAGGTGTAGGTGACGGTCAGGTCGTCGGCGCGGGCCACCCAGTAGCGGGCGTCGGCCCCGCTGGCCGGTCCCGCCCGCCACAGCAGCCACGGTCCGATGCGCCGCTTGTAGTCGGCGACGGGGGTGCCGGGCAGGTCGTCGCCCAGGCGCAGCAGGTCGGCGGGCGCCTCGATCCACGCCCGGGCGCCGATGTTGCGGTCGCGCACCGGCGTGGCCGGCAGGTCGGCGGTGTGGCGCGGCGTCTCGTCGTAGGGCCGCTGGTCGTAGCGCAGGGCGTCGGCCATCACCAGCCCCGGTCGATCCACTCCTGCAGGTGGGGCCGCTCGGTGCCGATGGTGGTCGGATCGCCGTGGCCGGGCAGCACCCGGGTCTCGGCGGGGAGCGTGAAGAGCTTGTTCTCGATCGCCTCGATGATGGTGGGGAAGTCGCCACCCGGGAACGAGGTGTTCCCCGGCCCGCCGGGGAACAGCGTGTCGCCGCTGAACAGCACCGGCGCCCCGTCGACGAGGAAGCAGATCGACCCCGGCGTGTGGCCCGGGGTGAGGATGGTGCGCAGGCGCAGCCGGCCCACCTCATAGGCGGCGTCGTCGTC
>DASSGC010000151.1:0-7556 GCA_035693765.1 Acidimicrobiales bacterium | reverse complement strand
CGGTGTCCGGTGACGGCACCTGGCAGGCCGGCGCCTGATCCGCACGGCATTGCCGGGCGGCCGGGCTGTCGACCTGGTGCTCCCGTTCCAAGTCGCCGCGCGTGGGCCGTGGCGAGCGCTCCGTCCGCTCGGCCTTGATGCCGGGCGGCCGGGCTGTCGAGCTGGTGCTTCCGTTCCAAATCGCCGCGCGTGGGCCGTGGCGAGCGCTCCGTCCGCTCGGCCTCCGTGCCGGGCGTATCCGCCGGTCGCTCGCGGGGGTACGCCCGAGGGGACCTATGAGCTCATCTGCCGCCACGCGCCCGGCCGCCCCGGGGCGCCACGCTGCCCTCGACCGGCTGCGCGGCGTCGCGCTGGTGCTGATGCTGATCCACCACCTGACCGACTGGCTGACCGGCGACGCCCGGGCGGTCCTGCCGGGCTGGCGCTCGTTCGTGCTGACCGATGTCGCCGCGGTGGCGTTCTTCGTGGCCGCCGGCGCATCGCTGGGCCTGTTCGTGGCGAGCCGCCGGCGCCGCGGCACGTCGCGCGCCCGCGTGGCCGGCCAGGTGCTCCGGCGCTACGGCCTCCTCGTGCCGATCGGTCTGGCGCTCGACTGGGCGTTCTGGCGCAGCCCGTCGATGTTCGGCGTGCTGGAGGCGCTCGGCGTCGCCGTGGTGCTGGCGGCCGCCGTCGCCGCGGTGGTGCCGGCCCGCCACCTGCCGCTCGCGGCGGTCGCCGCCCTCGCCGCGGGGGTGTGGTCGGAGCGGGTGAGCGTGGGCCATGACGCCTGGCTGGCGCGCGAGGTGATCGGGGGCAAGTTCCCGCTGGTCACGTACCTGGGCTTCGTGCTCGTGGGCGTGGCCGTGGCGCGGACCGGCCGCCTCGCCGGCCCGCGCTGGACCGCCGGTGCCGCGGCGATCGGGGTCGGTGCCAGCCTCGTGCTCCTGGTCGGCGGAGCCGTGCCGGCCCGCTACCCGGGTGACGTGCCGTTCATCGTCCCCGGCCTGGCCGGCACGGCGATCGTGTACGGCCTGGCGCAGGCGCGGTGGCCGGGCCGCCTGGACCTCCTCGACCGGATCGTGCGGCAGGCCGCGGCCCACACGCTCGGTGTGTTCGTGGCCCACTACGTCGTGTACGGCGTGTTGCGGCAGCAGGGCAGGCTGGGCGAGGCCACCGGGGCGGTCGCCGTCCCCCTCGCGGTGGCGGTCACCGTCGCCCTCTGCCTGCTCGCCCCGAGGGTCCCGCAACCGCCGTGGTCGCTGCGCACCGGCCGGCGCCGGCCGCCGGCCCCGGCCGGCGGCGCCGCGGAGACCGGCGGCACGGACACGGAGGTCGGTGGCACGGACACCGGCGGCGCGGCGCTCGGTGGCACGGAGGTCGGCGGCGCGGAGGCCGGCGGCGCGGCGCCGTCAGGCCTGCGACACGCGACCGCGGGTCACGGGGCGGGCCGCAGCTCGTAGGGGCTGACCACGACGCGCACCGCCCGCTCCAGCTCGGCGATCACCTGGTCGAAGTCGATCCGCCCGTTTGCCCAGGCCACCAGGGTCGAGTACCAGACGTGACCGAGGACGGCCAGGATGTCCGACCGCACATCGGGGTCGAGCTGACCGAGGATGCCGGCGGCCATGGACTCGATCTGGCCCTGGACGATGTCGGCGCTCTCCTGCACCCCGGTGTCGGCCGACGACAGGGCGCGTACGAGGGCGGCGGTGAGCTTGGGTTGGCGGGCCATGGCCCGGCAGCCCCGCACCAACACGTCGGCGAGCTGGTCGGCCGCGGTGTCGCCGCGGGGCGGCGACTGGGCGACCCGGCTCTGGAGCTTCGCCGTCCACTCCGTCATGGCTGCGGCCAGCAGGTGGTCCTTGGACGAGAAGTAGCGGTAGATCGTGGCCAGCGACACGTTGGCGCTGGCCGACACGTCCCGCATCTGCACCGCCTCGTAGCCGCGCTCGGCGCCCAGCTCGAAGGCGGCGTCGATGATCCGGCGCCGGCGGTCGAGCTGCTCTGCGGAGAGCGCGCCGGTGGTGGGCGGTGCGGCGGGCACGGGCACGGCGGGGGAGTCTAGAACCGGTTCTTCCTCGGGTCGGTGCCGGCCCTACCGTGACGGCGTGCACGGGGCCCGGTCCGGCGCCCGGTGGTCTCAGCTCAGCTCGGCTCGAGGAGGTGCTGGTTGATGCTCCGCACCACGTGGGCCAGATCGGCCAGCTCGACGACCTCGACGCCCGCCTTCATCAGGATCTCGGCGCCTTCGCAGTTCACGAAGATGGATGGCTCACGCCATGCGAACACGACGCGGGGGATGCCGGCTGCAAGGATCAGCTCGGTGCAGGTGCGCGGCCGGGAGGCACGCGCGCTGCAGGGTTCGAGCGACGTGTAGATCGTGGCCCCGGCGAGGCCGGGTTCGTCGTCGCCCAGCTTCCGCAGCGCGATCTCCTCCGCGTGGTCGTGCGGGTCGGTCTCGCGGGAGTAGCCGGTTGCCACAGCCACGCCCTCGCCGCTGACGACGATGGCGCCCACGGAGAACGCCGTCGTGGACGGTGGGCAGTTGCGGGACAGTGCTATGGCCTCGCCCAACCAGTGGCGATCCTGCTCGCGCGTGGGTAGCTCAGCCATCGGCCGAGGGGACGAGCCGGTAGGTGAGGAGCACGACCTGGCCGATGCGCTGCACGTCAGCCAGCGTCATCGGGCGCTCCTGGCCGTGGGGGAACCGCCCGGCGTTGACGAAGCGAGGTGCACCAGGGTCGCCGACGAAGAAGGGAGCGACGACGAGTTGCAGCTCGTCGACGACGCCCGCCGTGAGGAACATCGTGTGCATCTCGCCGCCGCCTTCGACCATGAGGCGCCTGACGCCCCGGCCGGCGAGGTCGGCAAGCAGCAGATCGAGGTCCAGAGGCTCGCCGGCGTCGATGACGGTCGCCACGTCGGCCAGGAGGTCGCGGGCCTTCGTGACTCCTGAGTTCTCGCAATACACGAGCTTGTCGACCTCGCCGCTCATGAAGAACCGGGCGGCCGGGTCAACGTCGCCGCTTCGGGTGACGGTGACCTTCACCGGGCTCTCAGGCAGGCCCTGCGCGACCCGCGCGTCGCGGCGTTCCTGCGATCGGACGAGCAGACTTGGGTCGTCGGCGCGGATGGTGTTGGCGCCGACGAGGATGGCGTCGCAGGTTGCCCTGACGGCGTCGACGCGGTCGAAGTCCTCGTCGTTGGACAGCAGCAGCCGCTCGTCGCTCGTGTCGTCGATGTAGCCGTCAACCGAGGCTGCGCAGGAGAGCAGCACGTAGGGGCGATCAGGCACTCGTCACTCCGGTGTCCGTGGCGATCAGGTGGTCGACGATACGGCTGAAGCTGTTCCGTCGTTGCAGCCGGCGAGCGACGTGAACGTCTCCTCACGAAACCGGACAACGCGATCTCACTCCCCGGCGATGCAGAACTCGTTGCCCTCGACGTCCTGCATGACCGTCCACTGGAAGCCGTACTCGTCCTTGTCCCCGACCTTGGTGGCGCCGAGGTCGACGAGGCGGGCCACCTCGGCCGGCCGGTCCGGGGCCACGAGGTCGACGTGGCAGCGGTTCTTGGCTTCCTTCTGCTCCGGGACCTTCTGGAACAGCCACTGCGGCGTGCCCGCCGCGTCGTGGTCGAGCGTGCCGATCATGGCGAAGTGCTCGCTCGGCTGGGGCTCGGCCGCGAGGGGGCGGCCGAGCACCTCCGACCAGAAGCGGGCGACGGCGAGGACGTCGTCGCAGTCGAACGTGACGTTGGCCAGGCGGGCGGTCATGGTCAGGTGCTCTCCTCGTGGATGGGCCAGTGGATCTCGGTGCGGAAGCGGGACAGGTCGTCGGTCTGGTCGAAGCTGACGAGGTAGATCTCCCGGACGGGCCCGCCGGCCGGGCGGGCGTTGTGCGCCACCCAGGTGCCGAGCCGCCGGTACGTGTCGCCGAGGCTCTCGTAGTCGCCGGCGTGGACGAGCACGGCGACCCGGGCGGCCGGCACCTCGCTCAGCACGATGTCGCCCCGGTCGTCGGGCAGCGGCGCGGGTGTTCCGATGGGGAGGTAGGCCTCCACCCGCTCGGCGTCCTCGTCGGCCACCTCGGGCGGGTACAGCGCGCCGAACGGCCCGGTGGGGGCCACGCCGGCGCGGGCGGCCAGCGCCGTCAAGGCCGCATTGGCGGCGCCCAGGAAGTCGCTGAACTCGTCCTCCCGCACGACGCTCCGCAGCGCCAGCGTGTGGGTGCCCACCTCGTCGCGGACGTGCACCGGCGTGTGGTCGCCGGGCCGGTCGACCCCCTCCTGGAGCTCGCCCACGATGCGGGTCACGTCGTCGAGGCGGGCCCGCATGGCGGCGGCGTGGGCGGCCAGCACCCGCCGGGTCACCTCGGGGTCGCGGGCGCGCACCACCTCCCGCACCCGGTCGAGCGGCAGGTCGAGGGCCCGCAGCCGCTGGATCACGGCCGCGTCGGTGAGCTGCCCCGCGTGGTAGCTGCGGTAGCCGGTGGCGGGGTCGACCCGGGCGGGCACGAGGATGCCCGCCTCGTGGTAGGCCCGCAGGGCCTTGATCGACAGCAGGCTGGCCCGGGAGAAGGTGCCGATGGTCATGAGCCCGTCGTTCACGGGCGTCACGATGGCCCCTCCCCCCGGGGGAGAGTCAACCCGCGGCTACGGCCCGGGCGTCAGGCGCACCGGCAGGTGCTTGATGCCGCCGATGAAGTTGGAGCGCAGCCGGTCGGGCGCGCCCTGCGCCTCCAGGCGGGGCACCCGGGCCGCCAGCTCCTCGAACAGCAGCCGGATCTCCAGCCGGGCGAGCTGGGCGCCGAGGCAGAAGTGCGGCCCGCCGCCGCCGAAGGCGATGTGGGGGTTGGGGCTGCGGGTGATGTCGAACCGGAACGGCTCGTCGAAGATCGTCTCGTCGCGGTTGGCGGAGATGTACCAGAGGCTGATCTTCTCGCCCGCCCGGATCACCTGGCCGCCGAGCGTGATGTCCTTGCGGGCGTTGCGCCGGAAGAACAGCACCGGCGACGCCCACCGCAGGATCTCCTCCACGGCCCCGTCGATGTGGGCCGCCGGGTCGGAGACGAGCAGCGCCCACTGGTCGGGATGCTCCAGGAAGGCGTTGAGGCCGTGGGCGATCGCGTTGCGGGTGGTCTCGTTGCCGGCCACCGACAGCAGCATGAAGAACAGGTTGAAGTCCATCTCCGACAGCGAGTCGCCGCCGATCTCGGCGTTGAGCAGCGTGGTGACGATGTCCCGGCGCGGCTCGGCCCGCCGCTGGGCGGCGAGCTGCTGCGCGTACATGAACATCTCGACCTGGGCCTCCATCACGTGCTCGTCGCTGACCCGGTACTCCGGGTCCTCCGAGCCGACCATGCGGTTCGACCAGTCGAACAGCTTGTGGCGGTCCTCGTGGGGCACGCCCAGCAGCTCGGCGATCACCTCCAGCGGCAGCTCGGCGGCGACGTCGACCACGAAGTCGCAGTCGCGCTTGGCGATCGCCGCCTCGACGATGCCCACGGTCAGCTCGCGGACGTGGTCCTCGAGGGCGGCGATCATCCGCGGCGTGAACCCCCGGTTGACCAGCATGCGGTAGCGGGTGTGGTCGGGCGGGTCCATGAACAGCATCATCTGGCCGGCCATCTCGGTGCCGGGCAGCGGGGCCATCGGTCCCTCCAGCGTGACGACGCCGCCCAGGTCCTGGGAGGACGAGAACGTGGCCGCGTCGCGGTTGGCGGTCACGATGTCGTCGTAGCGGGTGATGACCCAGAAGCCGTCTCCGTCCGGCTCGTCGTGGTGGAACACCGGTGCGTTGGCCCGGAGCCAGGTGAACCACTCGTGCGGGATGCCCTCGGTGAACCGGTCACGGTCGAGCAGGTCGATCTGGGCCACGTCCACGATGTCTCCCCCTGTCGGTCGCTGCTGTCGGTCGCTGCTGTCGATCGCTGCTTCCCACCTTGGCCCGCGCCGGCGGCGCGCGCTCGTCAATGGCCGGTGAACTGGGGCGCCCGCTTCTCGACGAACGCCAGGGGCCCCTCCCGGGCGTCGTCGCTGGCGTACACGGCCATGCCGATCTGCGAGTCGAGACGCATGGCCTCGGCCTCGGGCACACCCTCGGTCGCCCGCAGCGCACGCAGCACGGCCTGCACCGCGACGGGCCCGTTGGCGGCGATGGCGGCGGCGACCTCCCGGGCCCGCGCCAGCGCGGTGCCGTCGGGCACGACCTGGCCCACGAGGCCGACGTCGCGGGCTTCGGCCGCGCTCAGGTGGCGCCCGGTCAGCAGCAGGTCGGCGGCGACGGTGTAGGGCACCTGGCGGCGGAGCCGGACGACCGACCCGCCGAGCGGGTAGAGGCCCCAGCGGACCTCGGAGACGCCGAAGCGGGCGCTCTCCCCGGCGATGCGGATGTCGGTGGCCTGGAGGATCTCGGTGCCGCCGGCGATGGCCGGGCCCTCGACCGCGGCGACGAGCGGCTTGTCGAGCAGGAACCCCTTGAGCAGCGGCTTGATGACCCCGGCGGCGACGTCGGCCACGGTGGTGCCGGAACCGTCATCCTGGCCGCGGGCGCCGCCGGAGCCGTCGTCCGGGCCGTGGCCGCCGCCGGAGCCGTCGTCTGGGCCGTGGCCGCCGCCGGATGGATCGTCGGCGGCGGCGAAGGCGTCGCCGGGCGCCGACGCCGTCATGGCCTGGAGGTCGGCCCCGGCGCAGAAGCTCCCGCCGGCCCCGGTGAGGATGACCACCCGCACGTCGGGGTCGGCGTTGGCCTCGTCCCAGGCGCGGGCCATGCCGGCCATCATCTCGGGCGACAGCGCGTTGCGGCGCTCGGGCCGGTTCATGGTCACGACCATCACGTGGCCGTCGCGCTCGACGAGCAGGTGCCCGCCTCCCCCCGAGGTCATGCGCCGAAGTAGAACACATTCTCGTTCGCCGGCAAAGGGTGGCAACCGGTCCCGGGAGGGCGCCTGGCGGGTGCCCATCCGCCCCCCACCGACTGGCGGCCGGGTCGGAGGCCCTGGAACGGGGCGGCGTAGCGGAAGCGTCCCCGCAACCCCGGGCCGCCCGCCGCCAGCAGGCGCACCTGGAAGTGGTCCCCCCACGCCGCCTCGGGTGGCTCGATGCCGTGCACCCGGGCGAGGACGAACCCGAACCGGGCGTTCGGGGCGGATCATCACGACGGGCGCGGTCACGCGCCCGGGTGTCACACCGCTGCGCCATGATCGGGGGCGTGGACGGCTGGACCTGCCCGGACTGCCGTCGGCGGTTCCTCCGCCGGGGCCAGGTGCACGAGTGCGCGCCGGCGATGAGCCTCGACGACTACCTGGCCACCGCGCCCGCCCACGAGCCGCCGATCGTGGCGGCCGTGCTCGACCACCTCCACGACCTGGGGCCGCTGCACGTCGAGCCCGTGTCGGTCGGGATCCTGCTCAAGCGGGCGCAGAGCTTTGCCGAGCTCCGCCCGATGGTCCGCTGGGAGGCGCTGTCCCTGAAGATGCCCCGGCGGTTGGACAGCCACCGCATCGCCCGCCGCCCGGACGGGCCGTGGCACGTGATCAACCTGCGGCGACCGGAGGAGGTCGACGACCAGGTGCGGG
>DASSGC010000150.1:0-4854 GCA_035693765.1 Acidimicrobiales bacterium | reverse complement strand
GTGCCGACCGCGGTGTCGAGGGCGGTGCCGACCGCGGTGTCGCGGGCGGTGCCGACCGCGGTGTCGAGGGCGGTGCCGACCGCGGTGTCGAGGGCGGTGCCGACCGCGGTGTCGAGGGCGGTGCCGACCGCGGTGTCGAGGGCGGTCCCGACCGCGGTGTCGAGGGCGGTCCCGACCGCGGTGTCGAGGGCGGTGCCGACCGCGGTGCCGGGGTCGCCGTCCCCGTTCCCGTCGGGGTGCCCGACGCCGGCCGCAGCGGCGGACCCGTTGCCGTGCGTGCCGGCCGGGCCGCCGCCGGCTGCGGTCGAGCCTCCGCGCCAGGCCGAGACCGCCAGTCCCAGCCCGCCCCACGCCAGGAGGGGGAGCGCCAGCACGACGAAGCCGATGTGGGTCTGGGTGAGGAAGGTGGCCACGACCGCCCCCACGGGCAGCGCCCAGGCCTCGCCGCACCACATCGACCAGGCGAGGAAGATCATGAGCCCGAAGGGCAGGGTCGTGATGAAGCAGTTCCAGGGGTCGTGCGCGAACTCGGCGCCGAGCGTGCGGAGCAGCAGGGTGCAGCCGAGCAGGGTGAGCAGCATCAGCGGCGTGCCGCCCCGGCGCCGGGCGATGAGCCCCATGCCCGCCACCGACCCGCCGTTGATCGCGAGGGCGCCGAGGTTCATGCCGATCGCCAGCCCTCCGGTCAGCCAGTAGAACGGCGCCAGCAGGTAGAAGATCATCGGGCCCGGGTGGTTCCAGTCGGCCCGCGAGTACAGCCCCACGAGGACGTCGTGGCGGCCGACGTCGCGGATCTGCATCTCGGTCATGGCGTGGTCGGACGACGGGACGTACCGGCCGCCGACGGCCAGCACCAGGGCCACGGCCGAGACGGCGAAGGGCAGCAGCGCGAGCGCCAACGCCAGCAGGCGGGCACGCCGGTCGTCCCCGACCGCCGGTGTGGGTCGGTCGACCGTGGGCGGAGCGGCCGCCACGGCGGTGGGCGCCGGCGCGGTCCCGGTGTCGTCAGTGGCCGTGGACGCGACCATCGCCTGCTGTCCCCATCTGATGCGCCCTTCCCAAGGCGACGTGCACGTCGGTCCCCAGCCCGGCCCGCGAAACGATCGCCCGCCGGGACGTGCCGACTCCCCGGGGGGCAGGCAACCACCTTCGCGGTGCGACTGTCAAGGTTCTGACGCTGCATCAGGCAACGGTCCCGGCACGGACCGTGGTGGCCCCTCATGTACCGGGGGCCTTGTCCCGGCCTTACAGCGCAAGGCGCGCCCAGCGTCACGTCATCCCAGGTCACAGGCCATTTTTGGAACGATCTCCGCTCGGGCGAGACAGCGATCGGCGACCCCGGCTACCGTCAGGGCCACGGAGCGTTCAGCAGTCGGCTCTTTCGAGAGAGGGCATCGATGAGCAACCGTCACCGCACGAGTGAAGTGGTCCTGCCGCACCATGAGGAGCGCCGGGTCCAGTCCCGTTCCGAACGGCACCGGGTGAACACGGCCCTGGCCGACGTCGCCGGTCAGATCCAGGGCGGCGCCGAGCCCGAGGACCTCGACGAACCAGGCGTCGAGTTCCGGGCCGAACGGCACCACGACCCCACGCGGACCCGCCCGTCCACCCGGCGGCGCCGCCACTGGAAGCTCAAGATGTGGAAGCGGCGCACCGCCGCTCGCCGCGAGAAGGCCTACATCGAGCGCGCCACCGGCTGACCGCCGGCCCGTTCCCGTCGCCCGTCAGGCATCGTCCGGATCGGGTGCGGGGACGTCGCCCAACTCGTCGAGGTCGGTCGCCCCGGCGTCGCGGTAGCACGCGTCGTCGACCGCGCTGCCGTCGCCGCTGAGGTACTGGATCGACAGCGCCTCGTAGCGCCGGTCCGGGTGGTCGGGGTCGCGGCGCTCGACGTAGCTGGACAGGCGTGACCGGAGCGTGTCCCGGGTCTCGTCGTCGCTCTCGCCGACGACACCCGGCACCACCTCGACCGCCGACTCCGGCAGGTCGAACCGCGCCGCGAGCTGGGTGCGGACGTGGGCCGTGAACTCCGGGGTGCGGAACTCGTCGAGCTCGTCGGTCGGGCACGCCGCGGCCGCCGCCGCCGTCTCGGCTGCGCCGGCGACGAAGCTCACGAAGCGGCCGTGGAACTCGGTCGGCGTGTCGTCCTGGCGGAAGGCGGCGTCGTTGCCGGGCGTGTGCTCCAAGGTGGTGTCGCACACGAACAGCTCGCCGACCTCGAACCGGACGGCCCGGTCGGTGTCGCCGCCCTCGGGCTCGATCGTCGTGATCGTGCCGCTGGCGCAGTAGTCGACCGCCACCCGCAGCGTCGCCGGCAGGTCGCGGTCGTCCGGGTCGGCGACGCTCGACGTGCCGTTGGTCGACTGGAAGTCGCCGTCGATCAGCCAGCCCGACTTGTCGTGGTCCTGCTTCGCCTTCACCGACACGACGGCCTCGCCGTCGCCCACGTCGATGAGGAACCGCTCGGACGCGGCGCGGGCCCGCTGGCCCTCGTAGATGACCTGACCCCGCGGCGCGGGGTCGCTCCGGCCACCCTTGAACCAGTCGGGCAGGTCGAGCAGGCCGGTCGTGGCCGAGATCAGGGTCACGGCGACGACGCCGACCACGGCCAGCACCGCTGCGACGCCCCACCTTCCCCTGGTCCCGGTCGGTCGTCCCAGCATCGTCTCGGCTCCTCCGTGAGCGGCGAGCACCCCGTACGCTGTCGCCCCGGGCGTACCCGCCTCGAGGCGCCGGCAGCCGTCCCAGGACACAACAGGCTAGTGTCCGCGTGATGGAGGGGGAGCCCGGCGCGGCCGGTGCCCTCGGGCTGCCCTGGTCGGCTCCGCTGGCGGGCCGTCTCGACGAGTGCACCGTCACGAGCAGCGCGCTCGCAGGCAATCCGCTCGGCGATCCCGCCGTGCGGCCGCTGTGGGTGTACGTGCCGCCCGGCTACGACGACGAGCCCGACCGCCGCTACCCGAGCGTCTACGTCCTCCAGGGCTACACCGGGCACGTGGCCATGTGGCGCAACCGCCAGCCGTTCCGGCAGCCGTTCGTGGAGACGGCCGACGCCGCCATCGCGTCCGGCGCCTGCCCGCCGCTCGTGGTCGTCTACGTCGACGCCTGGACCGCGCTCGGCGGCAGCCAGTTCGTCGACTCGCCCGGGACCGGGCGCTACCACACCTACCTGTGTGACGAGATCGTGCCCTGGGTCGACGCCCGGTATCGCACGCTGGCCCGACCCGACCACCGGGCGGTGAGCGGCAAGTCGAGCGGCGGCTACGGAGCCATGGTCAACGCCCTGTGGCGGCCCGACGTGTTCGGCAGCCTGGCCACGCACGCGGGCGACGCCCTGTTCGAGGCGTGCCAGATCGACAGCTTCCTCAAGGTCGTCCGCGCCCTGCGCGACGAGTACCACGGCTCGTACGACCGGTTCTGGGCGGAGCTGCGGGGCCGGGTGCCGCTGAGCCGGGAGAGCGACGGCGACCTCATCGAGACGTGGGCGTATGCCGCCTGCTACTCGGCCGCCGACGACGGCACCGTGCACCTGCCCTTCGACCCCGCCACCGGCGCCCTCGTGCCGGAGGTGTGGCAGCGCTGGCTCGACCACGACCCCGTCCGCATCGCCGCGGCCCGCCCGGCCGCGGCACGCTCGTTGCGGGCCGTGTGGATCGACGCCGGCAGCCGGGACGAGTGGTACCTCGACCTGGGGGCCACCGCGTTCCGCGACGCGCTGCTCGCCGCGGGCCTGCCGGGCGACCGCATCAGGTTCGAGCTGTTCCCCGCCGGCCACATGGGCATCGACTACCGCTACCCCCTGGCCCTCACCTGGCTGGGCCAGCGCATCAGCCCCTGAGCCCAGCCCCGGCCGCCCCGGCCGGTGGTTCTGGCGGCGATCCCGCGCGCCATGGGCACTGAGGGACGCCGGTTCGGGCGTCCCGGCCTCGACCCCCCTGGTCGGTGGTTCTGGCGGCGATCCCGCATGCTGTGGGCACTGAGGGACGCCGGTTCGGGCGGCCCGGCCCCCGGCCGGTGGAAACGGCCGCCGCGGTGGCCGGGCGGTCAGGCCCTGACGCTCTGGCGGCGGCCGAAGCGGCGGCGGGGCGGGGTCACGCCCTCGCGCAGGTAGCGGGAAATGGCGTCCTGGTGGGCGGGGGCGAGCTTGGCGCCGTCGCGGTCGGTCAGCTCGAACCGGTCCACCACCAGGTCGTCGCCGCTGGTGGCCGTGGCGGCCACGACCGAGGTGCCGGCGGCGTCGAAGACGGCCGCCACGTCGTGGAGCAGCGCCGGCCGGTCGGCCGTCCGCACCTCGCACACGGTGTGCCACGGCGAGGCCACGTTGTCGAAGGCGACCTCGACGTCGGGCAGCGCCGGTGCCGTGGGCGCGGCGCCGAAGCCGTGCTCGATCGCCCGCTCCAGCGCGGCGGCGTCGGGCGCCGCGGCACCGTGGACCGTGAACGCCTCGATCGCCGCGCCGTCGTGCCAGGTCGCCACCACGGCGCCGGTCACGTCGAGGCCGGCGGCGGCCAGCGCGGCCGTGACCGTGGCCAGCAGGCCCGGGCGGTCGCGGGCCCCCACCTCGACCCACCAGCGCTGCTCGCCCGTCTGGCCCGTGCGCACCCGGGCCTCGTGCCGCCCGGGCAGCGGGTCGACGAGCTGGGCGTGCCGGGCGATGGCATCGGGCGGCTGGCGCAGCACGTACGACAGCGGCGCCCGGCCGATCCGTTCGATGAGCGCCGGCTGGTCGTCGACCAGGGCCGTGGCTTCGAGCCGGCGCAGGTCGGCCAGCCCCCGGGCGTCGGGGCCGGTCAGCTCGGGGCGGTCGAGGGCTGCCTGGATCAGCTCGTGGAGTGCCCGCAGCCGCGCCTCCTC
>DASSGC010000149.1:0-2714 GCA_035693765.1 Acidimicrobiales bacterium | reverse complement strand
GCGAGCCCAGGCCCTGGCCGATCGGGCCGCCGCTGCCCTGTTCGTCGTCGCCATGACCGCCGCGCTGGCGGCCGTGGTCGGCTGGAGCCTGGCCGGCGACCCCGCGGCCGGCGTGGTGGCTGCGGTGACGGTGCTCGTCATCGCCTGCCCGCACGCCCTCGGGCTGGCCATCCCCCTGGTCGTCGCCATCTCCACCTCGACGGCGGCGCGAGCCGGGATCCTGGTCAAGGACCGCCTCGCCCTGGAGCGGATGCGCACCGTGGATGCTGTCCTGTTCGACAAGACCGGCACCCTCACCCGCGGCGCCCACGTCGTCACCGGTGTCGCCGCCGCCCCCGGCCACAGCGAGGACGAGGTGCTCCGCCTCGCCGGCGGCGTCGAGTCCGACAGCGAGCACCCGCTCGCCCGGGCCATCGTCACCGCCGCCCGCGAGCGTGGCCCGGTCCCGGCCGCCGGCGGGTTCCGGTCGCTGACCGGCCGCGGCGTCGAGGCCACGGTCGACGGCGCCCGCTATGCGGTCGGCGGTCCGGCGCTCCTGCGCGAGCGCGCCGTCACCGTGCCGGCCGAGCTGGAGCCGGCCCTGGCCGGCTGGCGGGAGCGGGGCGCCGCGGTGCTCCACCTGGTGACCGATGGGCAGGTGGCCGGCGCCTTCTCCCTGGAGGACGAGGTCCGGCCCGAGGCCCGCCAGGCGGTCGCCGACCTGCAGGCGCAGGGGGTGAAGGTCGTGATGATCACCGGTGACGCCCGCCAGGTGGCCGACGCCGTGGCCGCCGACCTCGGCATCGACGAGGTGTTCGCCGAGGTGCTGCCCGAGGACAAGGACAAGGCCGTCACGCGGCTGCAGGAGCGGGGCTTGTCGGTGGCCATGGTCGGCGACGGCGTCAACGACGCTCCCGCGCTGGCCCGGGCCGACGTCGGCATCGCCATCGGGGCCGGCACCGACGTCGCCGTCGAGTCGGCCGGCGTCGTGCTCGCCTCCAGCGACCCCCGCGCCGTCACCGGCGTCATCCGGCTGTCGCGGGCCAGCTACCGCAAGATGCTGCAGAACCTCGGCTGGGCGGCGGGCTACAACGTGCTGGCCATCCCCCTGGCCGCGGGCGTGCTGGCGTGGGCGGGCCTCACGTTGTCGCCGGCGGTCGGCGCGATCCTCATGAGCCTGTCGACCATCGTCGTCGCCCTCAACGCCCAGACCCTGCGCCGGGTCGACCTCTCGCCGGGGTGAGCGAGCGGAGCGGATGATCCAGGCGTAGACGAGCGCTCGGCCCGCCCCGGGCCGGACGCTCACCGCGTCCGCCGGGCGGCGCTCACGCGGGGGTGAGCGCCCCCAGGTGGCGGTCGAAGAACGCCTCGGCCGCCGCCCGCTCGGCGACCGGCACCTCCACATGGCGGCCGGGGTTGGCGTGCAGCGTCTTGTCCGTCGAGCCGAACAGCCGGAACAGCTCGACGGCGTGGTCGTGGTCGACCACCTCGTCGTCCCACTGCACCAGGAACAGCAGCGGCACGGTGATGCTGCGGGCCAGGTCGTCGTAGCCGGTGAGGCGCAAGCCCTCGGCCCAGCCGAACAGGCCGAGCACGGCGGCGCCGACGCGCGGCTCGCCGGCCACGAGCGGCACGCCGAAGGCGCACCCCATCGACAGGCCCCAGTAGCCGACCGGGCCGGGGCCCACCTCGGGCAGCGCCTGGGCGGCGTCGAGCGTGGCGGTCCAGTCGCCGAGCATCCGGGCGGTCGTCTCGCCCCGGCCCCGGCCGAAGAGGCGGCTGGCCATGCGGCGGCGCCGCTCGTCGGCCGGCAGGTCGCGCTCGTCCGGCGGGGTGCGGTCGCCGTGCCAGGGCGCGTCGATGGCGACCGCGGCGTAGCCCTGGTGGCGCACGAGGCCGCGGGCCAGGGCGACGACGTTGGGCGAGCGCTTGTGCTGGGTGCCGCCGTGCCCGATGAGCACGAGGGGCCGGCTCCCGGTGGCGCCGTCGGGCGTCCACATCACGCCGGGGACGAGCTCGTCCGGGCGCTCGACGGTGAAGCGCCGCTCCATGACGCCCTTCTCGGTCACCTCGTCCACGAACTGCATGGTCATCAGATCCTCACCGCCTTGGCTCCGAACCGTCGCAGGAACGGCTCCGTGTCGATCTCCTCCAACTCGATGTCGCCGGCCAGCACCCCCGACTTCCACCGCTCGTGCGCCGGGACGTTGGCGTGGAACTCGTCCATCACCTCGCGGGCGAACAGCTCCAGGCTGTGGCAGATGTCGGCGTGGCTGTTGCGGCCGGCCTGGTTGAGCAGGATCACCTGGTCGATGTTCGACTGCTCGAACTTGCGGAGCTTGCGGCGCAGCGTCTGGGGCGACCCGATCAGCCCGCCCGACAGTGCCCGCTCGGCGGCCTCGGGGTTGGCCCGCTTCCAGGCCGTGTACTCGTCCCACATGTTGACCTCGCCCGGCTCGGGCCGGCGGCGGTCGGGGCTGTTGTAGTAGCGCAGGCAGAACTGGAAGAACGTGGCCCCGTCGGCCCGGGCCCGGGCCTCCTCGTCGGTCTCTGCGCACATGAACATGCTGACCAGCGCGATGTTGGGGTTGATCGGGTAGTCGGCCAGCTTGTCGAGCCGCTTGGTGATGGCGTTGTAGTAGGCGTGGACCCAGGCGGTCGCGGCGTCCGCGCTGACGAACTGGAACCCCAGGGCGCCGAGGCCACGGCGGCCCGCGTACTCGATCGTCCCGATC
>DASSGC010000148.1:0-3920 GCA_035693765.1 Acidimicrobiales bacterium | reverse complement strand
CCGGGCTCGACCTCTTCGGCACCCAGGGCTACCCCTCGACCACCGTCGACCAGGTGTGCCGCCGGGCCGCCGTGAGCACGCGCAACTTCTACGAGGAGTTCGAGAACCGCATGGCGCTCCTCGTCGCCGTCGGCGAGCGGATCGCGGCCCAGGCGTTCAGCGCCTTCACCACGGCCCGGCCGGCCGGGGGCCGGACCCGGCTCCACGGCCGGGTGACGGCCATGATCCACACGCTGGTAGACGACCCGCGGGTGGCCCGGGTGGCGTTCGTCGAGACGCTCGCCGTCGACGCCGTGGAAGGCACGCGCCGGCGCGACCTCCTCGACGTCTTCCCCGAGTGGATCGCGTCCTACCTGGAGGGGCACTTCGACGCCCGGGGCGTCCCCCCGGCGCACCGGCGCCACCTGGCGGTGGCCGCCTTCGGCGCCGGGCTGGCGCTGATCTCGGCCTGGGCGCTGACACCTGCCGACCAGCGCGGCGACGTCGACGAGCTCGTCGGCAGCGTGGTCGATGCCGCCGCCGCCGTCCTCGGCCTGCCCGCGGGTCAGTTGACCTGGCGGTCGGCCCCGTCCCAGTAGCGGGTGCGCAGGGTCTTCTTGTCGGCCTTGCCCAACGGGCTGAGCGGGATCTCGTCCGCGAAGTCGATCGACTTCGGCGCCTGGATCGAGCCCTTGGCCTCCTTGACCAGGTCGATCAGCGTGTCCGCACCCACCTCGGCGCCGGGCCGCAGCACCACCACGGCCTTGACCGCCTCGCCCCAGCGGTCGTCCGGGACGCCGATCACCGCCACGTTGGCCACCGCCGGGTGCGACGAGATGACGTCCTCGACCTCTCGCGGGAAGACGTTGAAGCCGCCGGTCACGATCATGTCCTTCTTGCGGTCGACGATCGTGTAGAAGCCGTGCTCGTCCTCCCGGGCGACGTCGCCGGTGTGGAGCCACCCGCCCGCCAGCGCCTCGGCGGTCTGCTCGGGTTTGTTCCAGTAGCCGCCCATGACGAGCGGGCCCCGCACGCAGATCTCGCCCGGCTCGCCCCGCGGCACCTCGTTCATCTCGTCGTCGAGCAGCTTCACGTGCACCCACGGCACGGGGCGCCCGCACGTCGCCAGGCGGTCGAGGTCGTCGACGTCGTGCTCGTCCTTGCGGAGCACGCAGACGGTCATCGGCGCCTCGGCCTGCCCGTAGAACTGGAAGAAGATGGGGCCGAGCCGCTCGATGGCCTCCCGCAGCCGGGTCGGCGACATGGCGGCCGCCCCGTAGTAGACGGTCTCCAGGCTCGACAGGTCGCGGGTGGCGAAGTCGGGATGGTCCATCAGCATGTACAGCATCGTGGGGACCAGCATCGTGGCGGTGATGCGTTCCTCCTCGATGGTCTTCAGCACCAGCCCGGGCTCGAAGTACGGCACCACCACCAGCGACCCGCCGAGCAGCAGGACCGGCACGAAGAACGCAGCCCCGGCGTGGCTGAGTGGGGTGCACATCAGGAACCGCGGCTGCTGCGGCCACTCCCACTCGGTGAGCTGGATGCTCGTCATGGCGGCGCCGGAGCGGTAGCTGCCCATCACCCCCTTGGGCCGGCCGGTGGTGCCGCCGGTGTAGGCCAGCCCCGGGACGTCACCGGGCCGGACGTCGGGGGCGGTCAGCGGCCGGGGCCCGAACCCGGCGGCCAGGGCGATGTAGTCGTCGCCGACGTCGCTCGGGCCCAGGGCCAGCAGCGTCTTCAGGCCGGGGACCCGATCGGCCAGCTCGGCGGCGCGGGCGCCGAAGAACTCGGGGTCGAACACCAGGGTCTCGACGCCCGCATCCTCGAGCACGTAGGCGTGGTCGTCGAGCGAGCCCATCGGGTGCAACGGCGTGGTCCGGCAGCCGAGGAGCATGCCGGCCCCCATGTTGAACAGCACCTCCGGCCGGTTGAGCGCGAGGACGGCGACGGGGCTGCCCCGGGTCAGGCCCTTGGATGCGAGCGCCTGGATGTAGCGGCTGATCTCGTCGGCCACCTGGCGGGCGGTGAGCACGGTGTCGCCCAGGTAGACGGCCGGGTTGTCGGGATTGCGCCCGAGCGCGGTGATCAGCAGGTCCGGCATCAGCGGCTGCTGGTGCAGCGACTCGGGTAGAGCAGATGCGTCGACGGCGGCCACGGGTCCTCCCCCTCGTGCGGACGGAGCGTCAGGCTAGCGGGGTTTCTGACGCACCGTCAGACGACGGGAGACGCCACGCCGGAACCGGCCAGGCCGGCCGCGGACGCCGCGCCGGACGCCGAGGTGCGCGCACCTGGGTCACCGGAGCCCGCCGGCCGCCGCGCCCGGCGCGACGCCGCCCACCGCCCGACCAGACGGGCCGCCAGCTCCAGGCCGCCGCCGAAGAGGATGCCCAGCACCAGCGGATCGAGGGGCGCACGGAAGCGCCCGTTCTCGAACGAGTCGAGGAGCACCCCCGCCGCGCTGACGTACGGGACCGTCAGCGCCACCGCCAGCACCACCACGTCGCCCGGGCCCGCCCGCCGCCGGAGCGCCCGCACCGCGGCGCGCACGCCGGCCGCCACCACGACGGCCATCCCCAGCACGAACGTCCACTGCACGAAGACGACCATGTACAGCAGGTGGGGGTACTGCGCGACGGTGTACATCGACAGGTCGATCTTCCCGTGGAAGGCGAGCAGCCGGTCGAACACCCGGCCGTGCAGGCCCGCCAGCGAGTAGCCGGGCGGCGCGTCCGACAGGAACAGCTTCGTGTTGGCCTCGACGGTCGAGGCGTAGTTGCTCGGCTCGTGCCGGATGGCGGCCACCGCGTCGCGCTGGGCCTGCTCGTACACCGGGACGAAGCAGGCGTAGTTGTAGTTGACGTCGGTGATCCCGCCGACCCCCGGCGACTTGAGCGGCGCGTCGAGCGCCGGGGTGCCGAAGCCGGCCGCGCACGGCGGGACGTCGGGGGCGTAGTCGGCGTAGGGGCTGAAGGGGGCGTGCGACGACACCGGGCTGAGCACACCGTCCTCGACCAGCCGCTCGCGCCGGTCGGTCCCGAGCGTGTAGACGGCGGCCCGAGAGAGGTTCATCCCGGCCCAGCTGCTCATGTTGAAGGCCCCGAACCGCACCTCGTTCTTCACCATGACGCCGCCCACCACGACGACGGGCAGGGCCGCCACGAGGGCCAGGCGCCGCCGGTCCAGCGGCGGCGGGCGCACCAGCGCGACGACCAGCACCAGCGCCGCCAGCCACACCGGGTGGAACATCGCCCGCGTCAGCACCAGCACCGTCCCGGCCGCCAGCACCGCGCCGAAGCGTCCCGCGGAGGGCCGATCGGCATGGGCCGCCACCGCCCACATCACCCCCAGCAGCATGGGGGTCACGACCGCCTCGTGGGACAGATGGGCCTCGAACCCGAGCATGTTGGGGTCGCTGAACACCACCAGCACCGCCACCACGGCAACCCATGCCCGGCAACCCACGATGCACAGCACGCGGTAGAGGGCCACCGCCCCGAACACGCCGCCCACGGTGAACAGCACCTGGAACGACAGGGCGTCCGGGAGCGGCGACCAGGCCAGCACCGCGCCGACCAGGAAGTTGAACAGGGGCGGCGTCGTATGGACGTCCCACAGGGCGGCGAACGGGTTGGCGCGCAACACGTCGGGATCGAGCAGGTGCCACATCGAGAGCGGCCCGAGGTGCTCGGCGTCGAAGCCGTCGCCCGACGCGTACACCGCCACCCTGACGGCCAGCGTTCCCATGGCCACGACGAGCGCGGGTGCCGCCCGCGACGCCGTCGCCGATCTGATCCGCATGCCCAGGCCACCCTTCCCGTCCCCGGCAGGGGCCGAGGGTAGTGCCGTCGGCGGTCAGTCGTGGGCGACCGCCGGCGCGGACGACTCGTCCCCGTCGAGGGACGCGCCCTCGGCGGGCGCGCCGTTGTCCGCCGGCGCCC
>DASSGC010000147.1:0-18639 GCA_035693765.1 Acidimicrobiales bacterium | reverse complement strand
CGGTCCTGGTCGGTGACGAAGTAGGGCGACAGGTAGCCCTTGTCGAACTGCATGCCCTCGGTGAAGTCGAGCTCCATGCCGAAGGTGTTCGACTCCTCGACGGTGACCACGCCGTCCTTGCCGACCTTGTCGATGGCGTCGGCCAGCACCTCGCCGATGGCGGGGTCGGCGGCCGAGATGGCGGCCACCTGGGCGATCTCCGACTTGTCGTCGATCTCCTTGGACTGGTCCTTGATCGCCTCGACGGCGGCGGTGACGGCCTTCTCGATGCCCCGCTTGAGGCTCATCGGGCTGGCGCCGGCGGCGACGTTGCGCAGGCCCTCGCGCACGAGCGCCTGGGCCAGCACGGTGGCGGTGGTGGTGCCGTCACCCGCGATGTCGTTGGTCTTGGTGGCGACCTCCTTCAAGAGCTGGGCGCCCATGTTCTCGAAGGGGTCGTCGAGCTCGATCTCGCGGGCGATCGACACGCCGTCGTTGGTGATGGTGGGGGCGCCCCACTTCTTGTCGAGCACCACGTTGCGGCCCTTGGGGCCGAGCGTGACCTTCACCGCGTCGGCGAGCTTGTTGACGCCGGCCTCGAGGCTGCGGCGCGCGTCTTCGTCGAACTTGAGGATCTTCGGCATCAGCGACTCACTTCACGATCGCGAGCACGTCGCGGGCCGACAGGACGAGCACGTCCTCGCCGTCGACCGTGACCTCGGTGCCGCCGTACTTGCTGTAGAGGACGGTGTCGCCGACGCGGACGCCGATCGGGATGATCTCGCCGGTCTGCTCGGAGCGCTTGCCCGGGCCCACGGCCAGAACCTCGCCCTGCTGCGGCTTCTCCTTGGCGGTGTCGGGGATGACCAGGCCGCTCGCGGTGGTCTCCTCGCTCTCGCCGGGCTTCACGACGATGCGATCGTCGAGGGGCTGCAAAGCCATGTGTGTCGCCTCCGTTGGCGCTGGTGGCTAACCCCGGGTGGGTTAGCAGTCTCCCGTTTCGACTGCTAACCCTACGCAGCCTGGGTTAGCACTCGCAAGCCCCGAGTGCCAGGCGGGGGGAGACACCGACGACCGGGGCGACGAGGCCTACAACCAGGACCTGTCGTCGCGCCGCGCCGAGTCTGTGCGGGCGGCCCTGGCCGCCGCCGCCGGCGACGGGTCCACCTTCGCGGTGGCCGGCTACGGCGAGACCCAGCCGGTGGCGCCGAACACGCACGAGGACGGCTCGGACGACCCCGAGGGCCGGGCCGCCAACCGGCGGGTCGTGATCTCCTACCCCACGACCTGATCCCGCGGTCCGGCGTCCTCGGCGGGACGGCGGCGGAGGCCGTCGAGGATGCCATCCACCACCGAGACGACCAGGGCGTCCGCGGTCGCCTCGGGGAGGCCGAGGCCCATCAGCAGCACCTCGGCCACGCCGTGGACCGCCGACCACAGCGTGAGGGCGACGAGCACCGGATCGTCGGCCGCCAGCAGGTCGGCCGCGATGGCCTGCTCGATCGGCTCGAGGGCGGCGGCGTAGGCCTCGGTGGCCGGTCCGAACCCCCCGCCGTCGCCACCGGACACCGCCGCCGGCGGGTAGCGGAACGTGAGGCGGTGCAGGTGCGGCTCCTCGCGTGCGTGGGCGACGTAGGTCCGGCCGAGCCGGCGCAGCCGGCTGATCGGATCGGCCCCGCCGACCGCTCCGAACTGTCGCTGCATCGCCCCGAGCTCGCCGGCGGCCACCTCGGCCAGCAGGGAGTCGTAGTCGCGCACGTAGGCATAGAGCGCGGGTGCGGTCACCCCCAGCTCGCGGGCGACACGCCGGAGGCTCACCGCGTCGACGCCCTCCGCCCGGATGAGCGATCGGGCGCAGTCGACGACAGCGGCGTGCGTCAGGGCAGGCCGGGACACCGGGGAAGGATGCCACCCCGCAGCGTGCTGCGAGCGTCGCGATGGTGTTGACCAGGGATCAACAAGTGTCGCTAGAGTCAGTAGCGGCGTCGGCGGCGTACGCGTGCGGGCACTTCGGGAAAGCAGAGGGGCAATGTTGAGGATCCTGCGTCGGTTGCTGCCGGCGGTTCTCGGCCTGACGCTGGTGGCGACGACGGTCGCCGGGTGCGACTGGCCGGCCGGTACCCGCTACGTCCACCCGGTGTTCACCTCGGTCGAGCGGACCAACGGCGTCGTCTACCGCAACACCACCACCTGGGACGGCCAACCCGTCGCGCTGCGGATGGACGTCTACCGCCCCGCCGGCGACACCGCGACCGACCGTCCAGCCGTCGTCTGGCTGTTCGGCGGCGGGTGGCAGTTCGGCACCCGCAACCAGCTCAGCTCCTTCGCCGACGACTCGGCCAGGCGGGGCTACGTCGGCGTGACCATCGACTACCGCATCCGGGCCAACCAGAGCCCCCTCGACACCTTCGGCGCAGCCATGGACGCCTACGACGACACGATCGCCGCCGTGCAGTTCCTGAAGGACCACGCAGCCGAGTACGGCATCAACCCCGACCAGATCGTCACCGCGGGCCACTCGGCCGGCGCGATCAACGCCCTCCACACCGTCTACCTGCCCGGCACCCGCGGGCCGGCGACCCCCACGGTGGCCGCCGCGGTGGGCATCTCCGGCCTCACCTTCCGCCAGGCGGCCGAGCCGCGCCCGCCCACGCTGCAGTTCCACGGGACCGCAGACCCCATCGTGCCGCTGTCCTCCGGCCAGGCGGCCTGCGACGCCACCAGGGCGGCGGGGAACTTCTGCCACATGGTCACCTACGAGGGCGCCGGCCACGGCCTCCCGCAGCAGTTCCCGGACGACATCAAGGCCAAGACCGCCGACTTCATCTTCGAGCAGGTGGTGCTGCCCGACCAGCTCGGCACCGGCTGACCGGCGGGCCCAGGGAACCGGGGCCGGCAACCGGGCCCAGGGAACGACGTCGGGGCGCCGGCCGGCCCCGACCGCAACGCGGCCCGTCAGCCGGGGCGGGGCACGGGGTCGCCGGCGGTGACCACCCAGGTCGCACCGGTGGCGACCCCGGCCTGCGCCGCCGCCGTGGTGTCGACGTAGCGGAACTCGGCCCGCAGCGACCGGCGCTCCAGCCGGCACAGGACGTAGCCCCGGCGGGCAGGCTCGAAGTAGCGGACCGCGGGCGACCCGGCCGCCGCCTCGGCCAGCACCGCGTACGGCTCGGGGAACGTCGACGACACCGACGCGGTCACCACCTCGGGCGCCAGCGGCGACGACGCGGGGTCGTCCGGCTGCTCGGTCAGCAGCGTCACCGCCCCGGCGTGGAGCGCCCCGGTGAGGACGACGGGGTTGTCGACCTCGCGGAGCTGGTCGATCAGGCGCCGGCGGGCCGCCGGGTAGCCGTCCCACTGGTCGAGGTTGCCGACCTTCTGGCCGGCGCCGCGATCGACCAGCAGACCCGACACCATCGTCTGCTGCGCCACCAGGTTCCAGCGGGCGTCGCTGCCGGCCAGCCGCCGCCCCAGCCAGGCCTCCTGATCCGCGCCGAGCATGGTGCGGTCGTCGTCCTCCAGCCCGCCGCACGCGGCGCCGATGCCGCCGGGCGCGTCGCACACGGGCGCGCTGCGGTACTGCCGCCCGTCGAGCACGTAGAACCGGGCCAGCGTCCCCCAGTCGAGGGAGCGGTACACCCGCAGCGCTGCGCCCTCGGGCCGCGCCGCCCGCACCGGCATGTGCTCGTACCACGCCTGGTAGGCGGCGGCCCGGCGGGCCCGGCCGCCGGTCTCGTCACCCGGGCCGGTCTCGTCACCCGGGCCGGTCTCGTCGCCCGGGCCGGTCTCGTCACCCGGGCCGATGTCATCGTCGGCCGCGTCGTGGCCGTCCCCGGCGACGAGCCACGGGGCGCGGGCGTGTGCCGCCTGCAGCGCCGTGTCCGCCTTGTACTCGCCGTACCGCAGGCGGTAGCCCGCCAGGTCGTCCGGGGCGCCGGTGGCGTTGACCCGCGCCGCCCCCGGCCGGGGCCGCTCCCCGTCGATGTAGTCGCCGAGGAACACGACCAGGTCGACGTCCTCGGCGGCCAGGTGGTCGTGCGCCGGCCACCAGCCGTCCTGGTAGTCCTGACCTGCGGCCACGGCGAACCGCAGGGCGCCGGCGTCGGCACCCGTGCGGGGGGTGGTGCGGGTGCGGCCGACCGGGCTGACCCACGAGCCGACCGAGAACCGGTACCAGTACCACGAGTCGGGCGCCAGGCCGGACGCCTCGACGTGCACGCTGTGGGCCTGAGCCGGCTCGGCCACCACGTCGCCCGAGGCGACCACGTCGTCGAAGCCCTCGTCGCGCGCCACCTCCCACCGCACGGGCAGGGGCTGGTCGGGGATGCCGCCGCCGACCGCCAGCGGATCGCTGACCACCCGGGTCCACAGCACGACCGCGTCGGCCAGGGGATCGCCCGAGGCCACGCCCAGGGCGAAGACGTCCGCCGGCAGGCTCATCGGCATCGGCGGCATGTCGGCAGCCGTCTCGGGCGGGCCCTCGCCGGCCGGACCGGGCGCCGCGCCCGCGCCCGATTCGTCCTCGCCGCCGCTGCACCCGGCGGCCACCGCGGTCGCCGCGGCCAGCGCCCCGGCGAGGAACCGGCGGCGACTGAGCGGGTCGCCGGCCCCGCCCCGCGGCGCCTGCGCTCCACCCGGCTCGCCCGCGGCCACCGGCTCCCCCCGCACCGCCGACCTCACGGGGCGAGCGGCAGCCGCAGGCCGGGGCTGGCCCCGGTGTCGAGCGGCGACGGACCGTCGGAGCGCAGGCGCCACCAGCCGGCGGCGGCGATCATCGCCGCGTTGTCGGTGCACATCGCCCGGCTGGGGACGAACGACCGGATGCCGTCGATGGCGCACACCTCGACCACCCGGTCGCGCAGCGCGCTGTTGGCGGCCACGCCGCCGCCCAGGCACAGCCCCCTGGCCCCGACCTCGCGGGCGGCCCGCCGGGCCTTGGTCACCAGCACGTCGACCACGGCCTCCTGGAAGCTGGCGGCGACGTCGACGGTGGCCGTGTCCGGGTGCTTGCGGACGTGGTTGATCACCGCCGTCTTGAGGCCGCTGAAGCTGAAGTCGAACCGGCCCTGGTCGGTGCGGTCGAGCATCGCCCGGGGGAAGGCGACGGCCTTCGGATCGCCCTCGGCCGCCAGGCGGTCGATCACCGGCCCCCCGGGGTAGCCCAGCCCGAGGAAGCGGGCCACCTTGTCGAACGCCTCGCCGGCCGCGTCGTCGATGGTCGACCCGAGCAGGTGGTAGCGGCCGTGATCCTCCATGTGGACGAGCAGCGTGTGCCCGCCCGACACCAGCAGGACCACCAGCGGCAGCTCCAGGTCGGGTTCCTCCAGGAAGGCGGCGTAGAGGTGGCCCTCCAGGTGGTTGACGGCCACGAAGGGCACGTCCCACACCAGCGCCAGCGCCTTGGCCGCGCTCACGCCCACCAGCAGCGAGCCGACCAGGCCCGGGCCCACGGTGGCGGCCACCGCGTCGATCTCGGTGTCGGCCACGCCCGCCTCGACGAGTGCCTGGGCGATCACCGGGGTGAGCATCTCCACGTGCGCCCGCCCGGCGATCTCGGGCACCACGCCGCCGTACCTGGCGTGCTGGTCGATCTGGCTGGCGACCACCGACGACCGCACCTCGGTCGCCCGCGAGACGACGGCCGCGGCCGTCTCGTCACACGACGTCTCGATGCCGAGGATGCAGTCAGCCATGGCCCATCAGCCTCCCGCGAACGCAGCGCGCGGTGCGAGCCTGCCCACGCCGGGTCAGATCCAGTCGCCGTCGACGACGGTACGGCCCGGCACGCCCTGCTCGATGGCCGCCAGGCGGGCGGCGTAGTCGGGGCCGCCGATGTCGTTGGCCCACATCACGAGCGCGTCCTCCCCGGTCTCGGGGTAGTAGCCCTTGCGGACCCCGGCGGGCACGAAGCCGAACCGCTGGTACAGCGCCTGGGCGCCCGAGTTGCTCATCCGCACCTCCAACGTGAGGTTGACGCAGCCCCGGTCGATGGCCCCCCGGGCGAGCGCCAGCAGCATGCGGGTCGCGATGCCGTGCCGGTGCCACGCGGGATCGACGGCCACGGTGGTGATGTGCCCGTCGTCGACGGCCCGGAACAGCCCCGCGTAGCCGACCACCTCGCCGCCCACCCGGGCGACGACGTAGAGCCGGGAGGCCCGCTGGCCGATCTCCGACAGGAACAGCCCGAACGTCCAGGGCCGGGGGTAGACCTGCTGCTCGATGCGGAGCACGCTCCGCAGGTGCCGGCGCCGCATCGGGGTGATGCGCACCTCGACGGTCGCCGGATCGTCGGCCGGGCTGGGGAGGGGCCGGGCCATCAGCGCCGCGTGCCCCCGGCGGCGGGTCCCGCGCTCACGACACCTCGCCCGCCCCGGGGCCGGGCGGGCCGCCGGCCGCCTCGCCCGCCGGCTCGGTGTCGCGGTGGCGGCCGTCGCGGGTGATCCAGTTGATCTCGGCGTCGGGCCGGCGCAGGTAGAGCGGCGACAGCTCCCACGAGGGCACGAAGTCCTCGCGCAGCGCCCGGGCGTGGGCGAGCTGGACCAGCGACGCCGCAGACGGGTGGGCGAGGCCCTGGTCGCCCAGCTCGAGGCCCCCGACATCGGCGAACGCCTCCTGGTACCGGAGGGCGCCGTCGCCCACCAGCAGCACGTCCTCGCCGGTGGCCTCGATGTCGCCCGCCAGGTCGTCGGGCGACGCCACCCGGTACTCGTCCAGGCGCTGGATGCCGCCCGGCACCTGCCGGTAGGCCGCGGTGTACAGCTCGGACCGCCGGGCGTCGATGGCGGCCACGATCAGGCGGGGCGTCCACCGCACCGGGAACGCGACCAGGTCGAGGCTCGCCACCCCGATCATCGGCACCCGGAGCGCGTGTGCCATGGCCTTGGCCGAGGCGATGCCCACCCGCAGGCCGGTGAACAGCCCGGGGCCGACGTCCACCGCGACGCAGCCGATCTCGTCGAGGTCCACCCGGGCCTGCCGGCGCAGGAAGTCGATGGCCGGGGTGAGCGACTCCGCATGGCGGCGCCCCCGGCTGGAGTGGACCTCGGCCAGCACCCCCTCGTGCCCACCGATCGCGCAGCCGACCTGCATGGTCGACGTGGTGATGCCGAGGATCAGCACGCGCCGGACCCCGACTCGCCGGCGGGCCCGGACGCCCCCGAGGCGCCCGAGGCGCCCGAGGCCCCGGTCGCCCCGGTCGTCCCGGCGGCCCGGTCGTCGGGCGCCTCCGCCCACGGCGCGACCGCCGCCAGCAGCGACACCTGGCGCCGGGCCCACGACACGCCGACGCTGCGGAGGTCGATGCGGCGCTCGTCGTCGCCCTCGCCGAAGGTGAGCCGCACCTCCAGGTAGTCGCTGGGCAGCACGGGCAGGATGGCGTCACCCCACTCGATGACCACGACGCCACCGTCGTCGAGCAGCTCCGACAGGCTGAGGTCGGCGACCTCGGCCATCTGTTCGAGCCGGTAGACGTCGAGGTGGTGCACCCGCAGGCGGCCCTCGTACTGCTGGGCCAGCGTGAAGGTGGGGCTGGTGATCGGCTCGGTCACGTCGAGGCCGCGGCCGAGCCCCTGGGTGAACGCGGTCTTGCCGGCCCCCAGGTCGCCCGCCAGGATCAGCAGGTCGCCGGGCAGCACCAGGTGCGCCAGGGAGGCCGCCAGCCGCTGCGTCTCCTCGACCGAGGTCGTGCGCGCCGTGAGCACGGAGCCCCGGACCATCAGGTCGACCGGGAGGTGGGCGGACGTGGCACGCCGTGAGACTACCGACCCCCGGCCAGCGAGCCGATGGCCCGGGCCACGACGTGGACCGCGAGGTTGCGCACCACGTCCGGGGCGGCCGCCACAGCACCGGTGGCCGCCGCCACGAACGCGTCGCCGTCCGACCGGGTGTGGGCGGGGAACACCGCCCGGGCCAGCCCGTCGTGGGCGCCCTGGGCGACCAGGTGGCAGCTCAGCTTGTCGAGCCGCGCGTTGGTCGCCACCAGGCCGATCGTGGTGTTGCCGAGGCCCGACCCGAACGCCGCGTTCCCGGTCCGCGTGGCCTCGGTGGCCGCGCCGGCGAGGCCGACCGCGAGCTCGTCGTCGCCGCCCGGGACGCCGGCGGCGTTCACCGCCACCAGCGCCGCCACCACCAGGTCGCCGACCCGCACCCCGGCCGCCACCGTCCCCCCGGCCCGCCGCGACCGCGGCTCGGTCCCGGCGGCGACGGTGGCGCCGGTGCCCGCTCCCACCGCACCCGTGGGCACCGGACCGGCGGTGGCCGCCACGCAGGCGGCGTAGCCGTCGGCGGCCCCCGGGCGCACGGTGGGGTCGCCGACCATCAGGTCGAACAGCGCCAGCGCCACCACGATGGGCACCGGCCCGGCGGGCGTGACGAAGCCCAGGCCCCGCTCCTCGCAGAACCGGACCACCCCGTCGGCCGTGGCCAGGCCGAAGGCCGAGCCGCCGGTCAGCACCAGGGCGTCGATCCGGTCCATCATGCGGGCGGGGTCGAGCAGGGCGAGCTCCCGGGTGGCGGGCGCACCCCCGCGCGCCTCGCCCGACGCGACGGTGCCGTCCGGGAACAGGACGACCGTGCAGCCCGTGACGGCGGCGGCGTCGGTGACGTGCCCGACCCGGATGCCGGCCACGTCGGTGACCGCCGCCGGCAACCCGCGGGGGGCCGCGGCCGCCTCCCCGGCCCGCGGGGCGGTCACCGGTAGTGCCTCGCCACGCGGGCACCGATGGCGCACACGACCTCGTAGGAGATGGTGCCCAGGTGGGCGGCCCACTCGTCGGGGGTGATCCGCTCGGCGCCGCGCTCGCCCAGCAGCACCACCTCGTCGCCCGGGCGGACGTCGGCGTCCGGGCCGCAGTCGACCATGAGCTGGTCCATGGTCACGACCCCGACGATCGGCCGCCGCTCACCCTTGACGAGCACCTCCTGGCCGACCAGGCCGAGCGTGCGGAACACACCGTCGGCGTACCCGATCGGCACCGTGGCCACGGTCGTGTCGCGGGTGAACCGGTAGCGGTGGCCGTAGGAGATGGCCTCGCCCGCGGCGACCGGCTTCACGAAGCTGACCTCCGAGACCAGGGTGAGCGCGGGCCGCAGGTCGACGAGGCCGTCGAGCGCCGGCGCGGGCGGGATGCCGTACGTGGCGATCCCGCAGCGCACCAGGTCGTAGCGGGCGTCGGGGTGGACGAGCGTGCCGGCCGAGTTGGCGGCGTGGACGATGCCGGTGTCGACCCCGCCGGCCCGCAGCTCGGCCAGCGCGGCGTCGAACCGGGCGAGCTGGGCCGCGGTGAACGGGTTGTCGGGCTCGTCGGCCACCGGCAGGTGGGTGCACACGCCCTCGAGGTGCAGCTCCGCCAGCTCGATGATCGACCGGGCGAGGGGCGGCAGGTCGTGCGGCGCCGCCCCGACCCGGTGCATGCCGGTGTCGACCTTGAGGTGGACGGGCACGGCCGGGAGGCGGTGGGCCCGCACCGCCTTGGCCACTGCGGCGACGCTGGCCCCGCTGTAGAGCGTGAGGCGGGCGCCCGTGGCCAGCGCGTCGTCGATCTCGTCGTGGCGCGGCTCGGACAGCAGCAGCAGCGGCGCCTCGATGCCCGCGTCGCGCAGCACGACGGCCTCGTCGACCTGCGCGACGGCCAGCCAGTCGGCCCCGGCCTCCAGGGCGGCGCGGCCGACGGCCGTGGCGCCGTGGCCGTAGCCGTTGGCCTTGACCACCACGCACAGCCGGGCGGTGCCGGCCACCTGGCGGAGCACGGCGACGTTGTGGTGGATGGCGCCGAGGTCGACCTCGGCCCAGGCCCGGGCCATCAGCCGCGACCTCCCGGAGCGGGCGGCGGTGCGGCCGGTCGGGTGGCGCCGGCCGGCGCGGGGCCGGGCAGCCCGCACAGCACCGCCGGCAGCCCCGCCACCACGTCGGACGCCACCAGCCCCCGCACCGGACCCTCGCCGGCGGCCGTGCCGTGCAGCCAGGCCCCGGCCGCGGCCGCCGGGCCGGGCGCCACGCCCTGGGCGAGGAGCGCGCCGATGATCCCGGCGAGCACGTCACCGGTGCCGGCGGTGGCCAGCCGGGCGTCGCCCGCGGTGGACAGGTGGACCCACCCCCCGGGCTCCGCGACGACGGTGGTGGGGCCCTTCAGCAGCACGACCGCGCCGGTGGCGCGGGCCAGCGCCCGGGCCGCGGCGATGCGGTCGTCCCCGGGCGGGTGCCCGGCGAGGCGGGCGAACTCCCCGTCGTGGGGCGTGAGCACCGCCGGGGCGTCGCGCCGCCCCAGGACCTCGGCCGCCTGGTCGCCCAGGGCCGTCAGCCCGTCGCCGTCGACGACGAGCGGCACGGGGGCCGACGAGGCCAGCTGGAGCACGGCCGTGACCGTGGGCGCGCTGCGCCCGAGACCGGGGCCGAGCACCAGGGCACCGGCCCGGTCGAGCTGCGCCAGAACGAGGCCGTCCCACCCGGCGACGGGCACCGGCACGCCGACGGCCTCGGTGGGGAGGCCGGGGTCGTGGTCGAGGCCGGGGGACGCGACCCGCACCATGCCGGCGCCCGCCCGCTGGGCGGCGCGGGCCGCCAGGTGCGCGGCGCCGGTCATGCCCGCCGAGCCCGCGGCGATCATCACGGCGGCCCGCCACTTGTGGCTGTCGGGCGGCCGCGGCGGCACCCACGCGGCGACGTCCGCGGCCTCGACCACCGCCGCGGTCGCCCGCCCCACGTCGAGCCCGATGTCGGCCACCACGCCGTCGCCCGCCAGGGCCCGGCCCGGGTGGAACAGCAGCCCGGGCTTGAGCGCCGCGAAGGTCACCGTGCGCTCGGCCGCCACGGCGGCCCCGCCGACCTGGCCGGTCGTGCCGGCGACCCCGCTGGGGATGTCGACGGCCAGCACGGGGGCCCCGGCCGGGTCGGGCGCCGCGTACTCGCCCCGGAACCCGGTGCCGTAGGCGGCGTCGATCACCAGGTCGGCGGGCGGCAGGCGCCGGGGGGCCTCCGTGGCGCCGATGACCTGGGTGCGGACCCCGCGCCGGCGCAGGCGGGCGGACGCGTCCCGGCCGTCGGCGCCGTTGTTGCCCTTGCCCGCCACCACCACGACCCGGCGTCCGTAGGTGCCGCCCAGCATGCCGACCGCATGGCGGGCCACCGCCGCGCCGGCCCGGCCCACGAGCACCTCGGTCGGCTCCGGGGCCTCGGCGTCGACCGCGGCCATCTCCTCGGGGGTCACCACAAGCTGCATGACGCCCCGAGGCTAGGTCGCCCCGCGCCCTCACCCAGACCAAACGGGTCGGCGAGACCGCGCCACACGCGATCACGCCGACCCGGTTCGACGTCGGCCGCAGCGGGGGTCAGGCCGGGGCGGCGGACAGGGCCACCACCACCGCCTCGGCCATCGTGGCCGTGTGGGTCATGCTGAGGTGCCAGGCGCCGACGCCGCGCGCCGTGGCCAGCGCCGACGCCCGGTCGTGGAGGACCAGCGACGGTGCCCCGGACGACGCCCGCACCACCTCGATGTCGCGCAGCGAGCACGAGCCGATGCCGGCGCCCAGCGCCTTGAGCACGGCCTCCTTGGCCGCGAAGCGGGCGGCGAAGCGCTCGGCCGGGTCGCGGCGGCGCCGGGCGTACGCCTGCTCGGCGTCGGTGAACACCCGCGCGGCGAAGCCGGGGGTGCGGGCCAGCGTGCGGCGCATCCGGTCGACCTCGCACAGGTCGACGCCCAGGCCCACGACCCGACCGTCGGGCGCGCCCGCCGGGCCGCCGTGCCCCCGGTCGCCGCCCACCGTCAGCCGGCGCGCCAGCGGTCGGCGAGCTGGTTGATGGGCTCGGTCATGAGCACGTCGACCGGCAGGTCGGCGAGCAGGTCCTCGCGGAACGTCGGCTCGGTCTCCTGCACCGCGTCCCGCAGCACCGCGTAGCGATTGCGGTAGCCCTGGAGCACGCCCCGGGCCGTCGGGACCGGCAACCGTTCCGCGAACCGCACGTGGAGCAGGATGATGCCGGTCGCCTCGCCGTCCTTGACCTCGGGCACGATCACGATCGGCCGGCCGTCCCGCCGCCCGCGGGCCACCAGCACCTCGCGCTCGTTGGCGACCCGGTTCTTGGTGCCCCGCAGCTCGGGCGACCGGTCGGTGCGGCTGGCCAGGTCGCGGGCGATGCCGCCCCGGTCGACGACGCGGACGGTGGCTGCGCCATCGGCGCCGGGATGGCCCTCGATGCGGTAGCGGGTGAAGCCGACGACCTCGGCCGCGATGGGGCTGATCTCGGCCAGCGTGCGCAGCGTCCGGTACGTGAGCTGGTCGCGCGACGCCCCGGCCGCGATGACCTCGCGCACCAGCGGCACCTCCAGCAAGCTCTCGTCGCTGCGCGAGATGCCCACGGTCACCGTCTTGGCCTGGTGCTTGATGGCGTCCACCGGCCGGGTCAGCTCCTCGATGGCCAGCGTGAGCGCGGTCGTCAGGTCGTCGATGACGACCGCCGGCGTGCCCACCTTGCCCTCGTCGAGCTGGTAGAGGTCGAGCGGCACGATGCCCAGCACGTAGCGGAACAGCGTCGCCAGGCGCACCGCGGTCGACGCTTCGAGCTGCCCGTCGTAGCGGCCGACACGCAGGCCGTCGTGGTAGCGGCGGGCCACCGGCTCGAGGTCCGGGCGGAGGCGGCGCAGCATCGCCTCGCCGTCGTGGCGGGCGGCCATCGCCGCGCCGACGGCCGCCCCGGTGACCGACTCGATCGCGGCCCGCGCCTCGCGCAGGGGCCGGGCCAGGGTGTCGATGGCCAGCGCCGCCTCGTAGCCGAACAGGTGGCCGGCCATGGCGGAGAGCACGAACGCCAGCGTCGGGTGCGACGGCGGCACCCACAGCACGTGCAGCGCCGACGCGAAGCGGGACTGGCCGTCGGTGGCGATGACGATCGGCGAGGCCTTGTGGGCCCGGTAGATCGCCACCTCCTTGGCCACGTCGTCGGCGGTCGAGCCCACGAGCCCGGCGGCGCACACGACGATCAACGGCTCGGACGAGAGGTCGATGTGCTTCTTGTCCTCGGTGGAATCGCTGGCGATCGACTTGTAGCAGAGCTCCGACAGCTTGATCCGCACCTCGGCGGCGGCGATGCGGTTGAGCCCGTTGCCGACCACGGCCCAGTAGCGCTTGGCCGGTGCCAGCGCCCGGGCCGCCTCGGCGATGGCCGGGCGGCGCTCGATGACCTCGTGCATCGCCACGGGCAGCGCGCGCAGGGCCCGGAGCAGCGCCTGGTCGACGGCGCGGCCGGTCTCCCCGGCGATGGCCGCGGCGAGGAGCACGCCCGCGGCGATCTGGCTGTAGAACGCCTTGGTCGAGGCGACCGACATCTCGACGTCGCGGCCGTCGGAGGTGTACAGCACGCCGTCGGCCCGGTCGGTGAGGTCGCTGCCCCGCCGGTTCACGATGGCCACGACCTTGGCGCCCCGGGAGCGCACGAGGTCGACGGTGCGGTTGGTGTCGGTGGTGGTGCCCGACTGGCTGATGGCCACGACGAGCGTGTCGGCCATCGACGGGCGCAGGCCGAAGCCCGACAGCTCGGTCGCCGGCAGGGCGCTGACGTGCAGCGGCGAGTCGCGGCAGAGGTCGTCCAGCGCGGCCGCCAGCGACTGCCCCGCGACCGCGGCCGTGCCCTGCCCGATCACCTGCACCCGGCTGATCACACCGGACGCCAGCCCGGCGCGCACGTCGTCGGGCAACGCCTCCGGTGGCAGCGCGACGGCCAGCTCCCCGTCCCGCTCGACCAGCTTGCCGCGCAGGGTCTTGCGGAAGCTGTCGGGGGCCTCGGTGATCTCCTTGAGCAGGAAGTGGGGGAAGCTGCCCCGGTCGATGTCGCGGGTGGTGATCTGGGCGGTGGCCAGGTCGTCCTCGGCCACCGGCAGGGGCGTGCCGTCGTAGGACAGGCGGTGGATGCCCCCCAGCGTCCCGGCCTGGCGGCCGTCGAGCGTGACGATCTGCCCGCGGCTGGCCGTGGGGTTGTCGGGGTTGGCCGGGGTCTCGCCGTCCATGCGCAGGTAGCGGCTGGTCAGCTCGATGACGCCGTAGGGCTCGCTGGCCACGACGTACACGTCCTCGGCCACGCCCACGTACAGGGCCTGGCCGCTGCCCCGCAGCGCCAGCAGCAGGGTGTCGGGCGCAGCGCTGGCCGAGGCGCCGATGGCGACCGACCCCTCGAAGCTCGCGACCGTGTTGCGGAACGCGGTGGTGAGGTCCGCGCCCTCGCCCACCCGGCGGGCCACCAGCGTGGGGATGACCTTGGCGTCGGTCGTGATCTCGGGGGCGATCCGCAGGCCGTCGAGGGCCTTGAGGTCGGCGAAGTTGTCGACGTCGCCGTTGAGCGAGGCGACGACGAAGGGCGTGTCGCCCCCGCCGCCCTCGGCCATCTCGGCACTGTCGACCGGGTGGGCGTTGGGCTGGCTGATGATGCCGACCGAGGCCCAGCGGGTGTGACCCAGCACCACCGCCACCGCGTCGTCGGAGGTGAGGGCCAAGCGCAGCAGGTCGTCGGCCCGCACGGCGTCGCGCAGCGCGCGGGTGTTGTCGCCCAGCTCGCCGATCTCGGCGGCCGCCTTGTAGACGAACGACAGGCAGCCGTCGACCACCCGCACGGTGCCGGAGCGGAACAGCGGGTCGGCCGCCCGGCCCTGCAGCAGCCGCCGGACGGCCGGCCCCTCGAGGTCGAGGCCGTGCCCGCGCACGAGGACGTGCAGGCCGGCGCTGTCGCGGCCCCGCACCTCCAGCCGGTCGATGGCCGAGAGAGCCTGCTGGATGGAGCTGTAGCCCTCGGTCGCACCCCAGCCCGGCTCGCTGCCGGCGAGGTCGGCGACGGCCCGGGCCGTGCGCACCCGGTCCCGCTCGACGGCCCAGAGCGCGTCCTTGAGCCGGGTCATGGACGCGTTGACGGCCTCGATGCGGGCGAGGTCGGCGACGTCGCCGTGGTCCCCGGCGTCGAGGCGGGCCTCGATGCCGGTCACCGCGTCGCCCAGCGCAGCGCAGGCACCCTCGACCTCGGCCAGCAGCCGGCGGTCGTGGATGAGCGTGTGGACGCCCTCGGCCGTGCGGAGCCGGGCGTCGGTGCTCTCGACGAGCGCCGCTGCCGCGGTGCAGCCGTCGGCGAGCGGGCCGTCGCCCGCCAGCGCCGCGACGGCCTCGTGGAGCGGCCCGACGATCCGATCACCGGGCGGGGCCGTCCGCGCACCCGGCCGGCGGACGACAGCGATGATCCCGCACATGCGGGGGGAGTCTAGGGAAGCCCGGTGTCGGGGAGCACCGCCGGCCGGGCTCGGCCCGCCGCCGCGGCACCCCCGGTCAGGACGCCGGATCCCGGGAGGGGACGAGTGCGTCCAGGGCGCTGACCAGGTCTGCGACCGCCGCCTCGGCCTCGGACTCGGTCGGGGCCTCCGCCATGACCCGGATGACCGGCTCGGTGCCGCTCGGGCGGACCAGCACCCGGCCGTGCGGCCCGAGGCGGTCCTCCACCGCCGCGATCGCCGGGGCGAGCCGGTCGACGAGCGACGGGTCGCGCTCGGCCAGCCGCACGCCGCGCAGCACCTGCGGCAGGCGGGTCATGGCGTCCGCCGCCAGGGCCGCCAGCGGCCGGCCCGACCGGACCAGGGCGTCGAGGGCCTGCACGGCCGTGAGCAGCCCGTCGCCCGTGGTGGCCAGGTCGCGGAAGATCACGTGGCCGGACTGCTCACCGCCGAGCGCGAGGCCGCCGGCCTCCAGCGCCTCGAGCACGTAGCGGTCGCCCACGGCGGTCTCGACCACCCGGATGCCCCGCTTGTCCATGGCCAGGCGGAAGCCGAGGTTGGTCATGACGGTCACGACGACCGCACCGCCGGGCAGCGCCCCGCGCTCGTGCCGGTCGATGGCGCAGATGGCGATGATGTGGTCGCCGTCGACCACGGCCCCGGCGGCGTCGACCAGCATCACGCGATCGGCGTCGCCGTCGAAGGCGATGCCGAGGTCGGCGCCCCGCGCGGTCACGGCGCGCGCCAGGTCGCCCAGGTGGGTGGACCCGCAGCCGTCGTTGATGTTGGCGCCGTCGGGGGCGGCGTGGATCACCGAGACGTCGACGCCGAGGTCGCGGAGCACGCCGGGGGCCACGGCCGACGCCGAGCCGTTGGCGCAGTCCACGACGGCGGTGAGGCCGTCGAGCCGCCGGCCGCCCAGCGACGCCGCCACCGACGCGGCGTAGCCGGCATGGGGCGCACCCGGCGACACGGCCACGCGGCCGACGCGGGCGCCCGTCGGGATGGGCCGCCGTGGGGCGCCGCGGCCGTCGCCCGCGAGCAGCGCGAGCAGCTCGTGCTCGATGTTCTCCTCGACCTCGTCGGCCAGCTTGCGGCCGCCCGCCGCGAACAGCTTGATCCCGTTGTCGGGGAACGGGTTGTGCGAGGCCGACACCACCGCCGCCGGCGCGCCCTCGGTCGCCGACCACCACGCCACCTCGGGCGTGGGGACGACGCCGAGCAACGTGACCGCGACGCCCTCGGCCGCCAGGCCGGCGGCCAGGGCCGATTCGAGCAGCGGCCCGGACAGGCGGGTGTCGCGCCCGATGGCGCAGCGGTCGCCGCCCAGCACCCGTGCCGCGGCGCGGCCGAGCGCGAGCGCGAGCTCGGGCGTGAGCTCGGCGTTGGCGACGCCACGCACCCCGTCGGTGCCGAACCTCAGCATCCGCCCCCCTGACGGGGGCGGCGCGGGGGCAGGTCGGGCCGGTCGCCGCTCGCGGTGCGCCCTTCCCGGTCGGCGTGTCCGATCGGCGGGGCCGTCGGGCCGGTGCCGCCACCCCGGGGCGCCACGCGCCGGCCGCGGCGAACGCCCGACCCGCTCGGCCGGAGCCGCGGCGGGATCACCGCTTGCTGTACTGGGGCGCCTTGCGGGCCTTCTTGAGGCCGTACTTCTTGGACTCCTTCTCCCGCTGGTCGCGGGAGAGGAAGCCGGCCCGCTTGAGCGTCGTCCGCATCTCGGGGTCGAGCTCGACGAGGGCACGGGCGATGCCGAGGCGGAGCGCACCGGCCTGGCCGGACACGCCACCGCCGTGCAGGGTGGCGTCGACGTCGTAGGCCTCGTCGGTGCTGGTGATCCGCAGTGGCTCGGTGAGGATCATCTGGTGGGCCTTCGACGGGAAGTAGTTGGTCACGTCGCGGTTGTTGACGGTGACGGTTCCCGTGCCGGGGCGGAGCCGCACGCGGGCGACAGCGCCCTTGCGGCGGCCGGTGGTCTGGACGAGCGGGGTGGGCATCTCGGGTCCTAGGCGTCGGCGCGACGGGCGTGGCCCACGTCGAGCGGTTGCGGCTTCTGGGCGGCGTGGGGATGGGTCGGCCCGGCGTAGACCTTGAGCTTGCCGATCTGCTGGCGGCCGAGGCGGGTCTTGGGGAGCATGCCCCGGATGGTGCGGCGCACGGCCTCCTCGGGCCGGCGGCCGAGGAGGTGGCCGTAGGTCTCGGCCTTGATGCCGCCGGGGTAGCCCGAGTGCCGGTAGATGACCTTGCTGTCGGCCTTGCCGGAGGTGAGGACGACCTTGTCGGCGTTGACGATCACCACGTGGTCGCCGGTGTCGAGGTGGGGGGTGAACGTCGGCTTGTGCTTGCCGCGCAGGACGCGGGCGACCTCGGTGGCGAGCCGCCCGAGCACGAGCCCGTCGGCGTCGACGACGTACCAGTCGCGCTGGATCTCTGAAGCTTTCGGGGTGTACGTGGGCACGCGGGCCAACCTTCTCGGAGTTCTCGTGGTGCCCGGGCGCGGTGGCCCAGAGCGACGGACAAGCCTACGGGCAGGGGTGCCGGAACGGCAAGCCGAGGACGGACCGAACCGGCGGCGTTCCCGTACGCCGTGGGCGCGGGAGAGACGCCAGAACGGCGACCCGTCGGCGCCAGCATACGAACCGGCGGCGATCCCGTACGCCAGGCGCTCCGCAGAGACGCCAGAACGGTGCGGCGCCGGTGCGGCGGGATCAGTCGCCGGTGATCGCCGGCGTGTCACCCCCCGCCCGCCACAGCGTCCGGGCGTAGGACTCCTCCAGCCGCCGCTCCACCGCGGCGGTGTCCAACTCGGGCATGCCGTAGTGGTCGCGGAGCATGCAGGCGACGGACGGCATGTCCGACAGGTCGGGCCGGCCGTCGGGGTCCCACAGCCGCGAGCGGCGCAGCGCCTTGGCGCAGTGGATGTAGGCCTCGTCGACGGTCACGCACACCGCGACCCGCGGCACGACGTCGCCGACGGGGCAGCGGTCGAGGACCGCGGGATCGGTGGTGACCGTGCCCCGCCCGTTGACCCGGAGCGTCTCGTCCAGGCCGGGGATCATGAACAGGAGCCCGACGCCGCCACCGCTCAGGATGTTCTGGAGGGAGTCGAGGCGGTTGTTGCCGCTGAGGTCGGGGATGGCCAGCGCATGCTCGTCGAGCACCCGCACGAAGCCGGGCGGCCCGCCCCGGGGCGACACGTCGCAGCGGCCCTCGGCGTCGGCGGTGGCCAGCGTGACGAACGGCGAGCGGGCGACGAACGCCCGGCAGTTGGCGTCGAGGTGGTCGATCTGCTTGGCGAGCGCCGGCCGCGACGGCGGGCGGTAGACCTCCCGCAGTCCCGCGACTCCGGTGATCTCGGTCGACGCTGCCTCGCGCGCGTTCTCGGGCATCGCCACACGCTACGAGGCCGAGCGGATGGGGCGCT
>DASSGC010000146.1:0-10523 GCA_035693765.1 Acidimicrobiales bacterium | reverse complement strand
TCGGTCGTAGCCGGCCGCCCGCAGGGCGGGCAGCACGGTGGGGTCGTAGGCTCCGCTGGTGCGCCGCCAGGCGGCGACGGCGTGGCGGAGCAGGCGCATCGTGTCGTCGGACACGAACACGAGCTCGTCGGGCCGGGCGTTGAGCCGGCTCACCTCGGAGTCGGGTCGGAAGCGGCTCCAGCGGGCCTCGAGCTCGTCGACGCGGGCCCGGGCGCGGTCGAGCAGGTCGGACCGCGCCCCGGTCACGACGATGTGGGCGGTGCTGCCCATCGCCGCGAACCGCAGCTCAGCTTGCATGGCTCCGGGTGACCGGCGGCGCTGCGGGCACGACGACCCGGGGGGCGGCCCTCGGCGGCGGCGTCGCCACGGGGGCGTGCGTCGCGGGCGTCGTCTCGGCCGGTGCGTCGACCCCGGGCACGGGCGGCGGGACCGTGGCCGGGGTCGACGGGACCGTGGGCGCCGTCACGGCCGCGACGGGCGGTGACGACGACGGGGGCGCCTCGGAGGCCATGACCCCGATGAGGGCCATCGTCAGCGAGGCGCTGACGCCGGCGGTCAGGACGCGGGCGGCGCCCGCCGCGTGGGGGCGGCGCCGCCGGCTGCGCCGCCCCTCAGTCGTCATCCTCGGCGCCCTCGTACTCGTGCACCTCGACCGGGTGGTCCTCGTCCGCGTGGTCCTCGGACTCGACGGCGTCGTGTTGCTCGTCGTCGTCACCCTGGGCGTCGTCGACGTCGTCGGCCGGCGCGGGCGCCCCGGCGGTCGCGGGCTGGGTCACGGCGGGCTGCGCGTCGTCGGCGTCGTCGGTCACCGACACGGGGCTCAGCGTGCCGGCGCCGTCGTCGGCGTGGGAGCTGACGGCGCCGCTGGCCAGCGCGAACGCGGTGCTGGCCGCGAAGAGGGTGCCGGAGATGACACCGGCGGTGATGATGGCCTGCTTGCGCTCCACGTGCTTCCTCCGTGACGGCGGTGGGTGATGGCACCGACGGTACGGGGCACCGGTTGAGCGCCGGCGCCGGGCCGGGTTAGCGCGGGGTTAGGGTTTGGGCGCCGTCGGTGCCGTCGGCGCCACGGCGGGGAGGCAGGTGCCGGGGGGTCGCCGGGGCCGGCAACCGCACGACCGCGTCGAGGCCGCGCCCGCCCGGGCCCGCCGTCAGGAACGCGTCGCCGCCCGCCACCCGGGCGAGCTGGCGCACGATGGGCAGGCCCAGGCCCGATCCCGGGCTCGCCGCCCGGCCCCGCCAGAAGCGGTCGAAGGCCCGCTCGCGGTCGGCGGCGCTCATGCCCGGACCCTGGTCGACGACGTGCAGCTCGCCGCCGGCGCGGGTGGCCGCGACCTGGACGGTGACGCTGCCACCCACCGGGGAGGCGGCGATGGCGTTGGCCACGAGGTTGTCGACGATCTGCTCGACGCCGCCGTCCGGGGCGTCGACCCACAGGCGGTCGGGCAGGCGGGCGGCGAGGGCGACCCCCTGGGCGTCGGCGGCCCCGCTCCAGTCCTCGACGCGCGCCGCCGTGGCCGCCGCCAGGTCGACGGGCCGGATCGGGGGGTGGCTGGCATCGCTGCGGGCCAGGACGAGCAGCCCGTCGACGATGCGGCTGAGCCGCTGCACCTCGGCGACCGCGGCGTCGAGCCGGGGGGCCTCCGCGTGCGGGAGGTGTGGTTCCAGGTTCTCCAACCGCAGCCGCAGGGCGGTGAGGGGGGTGCGGAGCTGGTGGGCGGCATCGGCGACGAAGCGCTGCTGCGCGGTGACGAGCTGGTCGAGCTGCGCCGCGGTGCGGTTGAAGGTGGCGCCGAGGCGGCGGATCTCCGGGGGCCCATGGCCGACGGTCACGCGCGCCGCCAGGTCGCCGTCCGCGATGCGCTCGGCCGCGTCCTCGAGGGCGCGCACCGGGCGGGTGACGCTGCGGGCGAGGACCAGACCGACACCGGCCACCACGGTCAGGACCAGGATCGACAGGCCGCCGAGCCGCAGCCACGCGTCGCGGACCCGGGCGTCCTGCGAGGCGGTGGGGAAGGTGATGCGCACGGCGCCGTGGACGGTGCCGCCCGACGCCACCGGCACGGCGACGTAGACGATCCGCCCGCCGAGCGACTGCGATGCCCGGGTCCCGGTCACCCGGTCGCCGTCGAGCGCGGCGGCGATCTCGGGGCGGGTCGAGTAGTCCCGGGGCTCGCCCTCGGGCCGGTCGGAGTCCGCGACGCTGATCCCCTGGGTGTCGACGACGACGATCCGCCCCGCCGTGCGGTCGCGGTAGTCGGCCAGCGTGGCGTCGAGCGGCGGCGTACGGCCACCCTCCAACGCATCCTCCGCCAGCGAGGCGACGGCGGCGGCGTCGCGCTCGATGTCGAACAGGAGCCGGTCGCGTTCGCTGCGTGCGAAGGTCAGGCCCAGCGGGACGACGAGGATGACCAGGGCGAAGGCGGTGATGCTCAGGTAGGTGACCAGCAGGCGCCGGGTCATGGCGGGGGCAGCTCGAAGCGGTAGCCGACGCCGCGGATGCCGGTGATCCACCGCGGGTCGCCGAGCTTCTTGCGCAGGGCGGCGACATGGACGTCGAGCGTCTTGGTGGGTCCCCACCAGTGCTCGTCCCACACCTCGGCGATGAGGTCCTCCCGCCGGCGGACCGCTCCCGGATCGGCGGCGAGCGCGGCGAGCAGGTCGAACTCCTTCGGCGTGAGGTGCACCTCGGTGCCCTCGACGTAGGCCCGGCGGGAGCGGCGCTCGATGGTCAGCGGGCCGATGCGCTGGCTCCCGCCGGCCTCGGCGGTCCCGCCGGTCTCCGCCGGCGGGGCGACCGCGCGGCGCCGCACGGCACGGATGCGGGCCACGAGCTCCCGGAAGCCGAACGGCTTCACCACGTAGTCGTCGGCCCCCAGCTCGAGCAGCATGACCCGGTCGAGCTCGTCGCCGCGGGCCGTGAGCACGATGATCGGGACGGCCAGGCGGCTGCGGATCCGCCGGCACACCTCGGTGCCGTCGAGGTCGGGGAGCCCGAGGTCGAGGAGCACGAGCTCGGCGGCCGGGGCGGCGGCGAGGGCCTCGGCACCGGTGCGGACGTGCTCGACCTCGAAGCCGCCGCGCGCCAGGCCCTCGACGAGCGGGGCGGCGATCGTGTCGTCGTCCTCGACGACGAGGAGCCTCGGCCGGTCCTCGGAGCGTCCCTGTGTCATGTCCGCGAGCGCCACGTGGAGCCTCCGGTCCCATCTTGCCGAGCCGGCGCCGGCGATGCCCAACCCGCCCGGGGGGCTCAGCCGCCCCCGGCGCCCGGGGCGAGTGGGGCGAGTGGGGCGAGTGGCAGCGTGATGACCAGGCGGGCCCCGGGGTGGTGACCGGGGTCGACCGCGATGCCGCCGCCGTGGGACACGACGATGTCGCGGGCGATCGCCAGGCCCAGCCCCGTGCCCCCGGCCGACGCGGCCCGGGCGCCGTCCAGCCGGGTGAACCGCTCGAACACCTCCTGGCGGCGCTCCTCGGGGATGCCGGGGCCGTCGTCGGCCACCGCCAGCACCGCCTGGCCGGCCCGCTCGTCCAGGGTGACCGTCACCGCAGCCGACGCATGGCGCACGGCGTTGTCGAGGACGTTGCCGACCGCCCGCCCCAGCCGGGCGGCGTCCCCGATCACCTGGGCCGCGCCGACCTGGCTCGTGTCGACCGCGACGGCGGCCTCGGCCCGTACCCGCCGGACCTCGCCGGCCACGACGTCGTCCAGGTCGACGGGCGCGGACGGCGCAGCCGGTGTCGCACCGGCGTCGCTGCGGGCGAGCACGAGCAGGTCGTCCACGAGGGCCTGCATGCCGATCGCCTCGTCCAGCACGCTGTGGTGGGTGGCGACGGGGTCGGCCCGTGCCGGGTGGGCGAGGTCGACCTCCAGCTCGGCCCGCATCCGCGCCAGCGGGCTGCGCAGCTCGTGGGATGCGTCGGCCACGAACCGCTGCTGGCGGCCGGCCGCGTCCTCGATGCGGCCGAGCATGGCGTTGAGGGTGCGGGCCAGGCGGGCGATCTCGTCGTCGCCCGCCGGCACGGGTACGCGGCGGGCGAGGTCGGCGCCGCCGATGCCGGCCGCCTCGCGCCGCATCGCCTCCACGGGCCGCAGGGTCCGGCCCACCAGCCACCAGACGAGCGCGGCCAGGGCCAGCGTGACGCCCGGCACGGCGACGGCGAGCGAGCGGGTGAGCAGGGCGACGTTGTCGTCGATGTCGTCCCGGGGCGCGGCCACGTGCACCACCCCGGTGCCGAGCGGCCCGTCGACCGGCCGGGTGACGACGCGGAAGGTCTCGCTCGCGTCCGTGGGTGCGCCGTGCACGGCGCGCGCTGCGGGCTCGCCGCGGCGCGGCGACGCAGGCAGCAGCGGCGGCGCCCCGGCGGCGTTCGCGGTCGACCGCACCACCGCGCCGTCGACCACGATCTGGGCGAGCGCGTCGTCGTCGCCCACGGGGGTGAGGGTCGCCGGCACGTCGCCGCCGGCCCAGGCGCGGGCGATGGCCCCGGCCTCCTCGGCGAGCGCCTCGTCGAGGTTCCCCACCAGCACCCGCCGCTGGGCGGCGACGAGGCCCACGCCGGTGGCGACCAGCACGGCGGCGACCGCCAGCGTGGCGATGGCGGTGATGCGGAACCGGACGGTCGCGTGGCGGCGCGCCCGCGACGGCTCACGGCCCATCGGTCGCGATCCGGTAGCCGGCGCCCCGGACGGTCTGGATCGACCGGCGCCCGAACGGCTCGTCGAGCTTGCGCCGCAGCCGCCGCACGTACACCTCGACGATGTTCGGGTCGCCCTCGAAGTCGCTGTCCCACACGGCCGCCAGGATCTGCGGCTTGGCGAGCACCTGCCCGCGCCGCCGCACGAGGAGCGCCAGCACGTCGAACTCGCGGGCGGTGAGCCGCACCTCGGTGGCGCCCCGCCAGACGCGGCGCCGGGCGGGGTCGATGCGCAGGTCACCGACCGTGGTCGGGGCGACGGCCCGGTCCGGCGCCCGCCGCAGCAGCGCCCGTACCCGCGCCACCAGCACGGCGAACGAGAACGGCTTGGTCAGGAAGTCGTCGGCCCCGGTGTCGAGCGCCTCGGCCTCGTCGAGGTCGCCGTCCTTGGCCGTGAGCATCAGGATGGGCGTCCAGTCGCCGGCGGCGCGCAGGTCGGCGCAGATCCGGTAGCCGTTGCGGCCGGGCAGCATGATGTCGAGCAGCACCAGGTCGTAGGTGCCCTCGGTGGCCCGCCACAGCCCGTCCTCGCCGTCGGCGGCGACCTCGACCGCGAAGCCCTCGGCCTCGAGCCCGCGTTTGACGGCGGCGGCGAGCTTGGTGTCGTCCTCGACGAGCAGCAGCTTCATGGCGACCTCGGCTCCAGTGTCGCGGCCGTGCGCTCGACCTGGGCGATCATCGTGGCCGGGGGCGCTGAACCTGGGCTGAACGTGCAGTGTGGCGGCTGAAGCCCGGGTCAGGTCGGGTTCAGCGGCCGGGTCTCATCCTCGGGGGGCACCGGCGGGCCCGCCGCCGGGCGGAAGGAGCCGCACCGATGCCCGCACCCGTCCCCACCCGCACCCGCCCGCCCGTCCCCAGGATCATGGCGGTCGGGATCTGCCTGGTGGCCCTGGCCGCCTGCGGCGGCGACGGTGACGCCGACGAGGACGCCGCCCCTGGCGCGTCGTCCACCGCTACCACGGCGGTCATCGATCCCGGCGACGGCGGCCGCTACGCGCCCGCGATCGACCCCGCGGACTTCGGCGGCCCGATCGACAACCCCTACCTGCCGCTCGCCCCGGGTGCCCGGTGGGTGTACGAAGGCATCTCGGACGGCGAGGCGGAGCGCACCGAGGTGGTGGTGACGGGCGAGCGGCGCCAGGTCATGGGGATCGACGCGGTGGTCGTGCGCGACACGGTCTCGGTCGAGGGGGAGGTCGTGGAGGACACCTACGACTGGTTCGCGCAGGACAGCGCGGGCAACGTCTGGTACCTGGGGGAGGACAGCAGGGAGTACGAGGGCGGCGAGGTCACCAGCACCGAAGGGTCGTGGGAGGCCGGCGTCGACGGCGCGCTGCCGGGCATCGTGATGCCCGCCGACCCGCAGGTCGGCGACGCCTACCGCCAGGAGTTCTACGCCGGCGAGGCCGAGGACCTGGCCGAGGTGCTGCGGCTGGACGCCAGCGAGACCGTGGCCGGGACGACGTACGACCGCCTCCTGGTCACCCAGGAGTGGAACCCGCTCGAACCGGACGTGGTCGAGGAGAAGTCCTACGCGCCGGGCATCGGCATGGTCCTGGAGGCGACGACGGCCGGTGGCGAGGGGCGGGCCGAGCTGATCGAGCACACCCCGGGCGGATGACACGGCGTGCCGGCCGGCGTGCCGGCGCGTCAGCGGAGGTTCAGCCCGCCCGGCGCACGATGTGACCGCCTCCGATCGTCGGGGGCGTACGGCAGGGAGCAGACGATGGACAAGCGTTCCAAGATCGCCCTCGCCGCGGCGGCGGGCCTGGTGGCCGTGGCCGCCGGCGGCGCCGGCGTCGCCGTGGCCGCGGGCGGCGACGACCACGAGGCGCCGATCACGGGGACCGACCTCGATCGGGCCACGGCGGCGGCGCTGGCCCACACCGGCGAGGGCCGCGTGACCGAGACCGAGGTCGGGGACGAGGAGAGCCGCTACGAGGTCGAGGTCACCCTCGACGACGGCACGCAGGTGGACGTCCAGCTCGACGAGGACTTCCGGGTCGTCGGCGACGAGCGCGACGGCGCAGGCGAGGACGAGGGCCAGGGCCAGGACGACTGATCGGCTGGGAGCCCGTTCCGGTGACGCATCTGGTTGGGAGTCAACCAGATGCGTCACCGGTACCCGCCGTCAGTAGCTGAAGGTGGTGGCGTTCCCGTCGCCGATCCACTCCCACAGCTGCACGGTGCCGCCCAGGCGGGCGTTCTTGACGAGGGTGTCGGCGTCGAGCTCGCGGGCGTTGAAGCAGATGGGGCAGACGAGCAGCTCGCCGCCCGCTGCCGCGAACCGCTCCAGCAGCTCGGGGAGGCCGGGGCAGCCGTCGCACGCGTGACCCACGGCGACGCCCACGGTGGCGAGGCGGACGGCCTCCTTGGTGAGGAACATCAGGGCGGGGCGGCCCGCCTCGGCAGCGCCGACGGCGACCAGGAAGGCCACGGTGACGCGTTCGGGGTCTTCGAGGCCGGTGGTCAGGCTGATGGCGGCTCGGTTGCTCACGGGGGATCTCCAGTCGTGGTGATGTTGATGGTTGCGCTGATGCTCGATGGCGTGACGGCCAAGGTTTGGTGTCACGCCGTGGGGGGTGCCGGCTCGCACGCCGACGCCGGGCAGGCTGCCGCCGGGCCGAGCACGACGGGCAGCTCGCTGAGGCCCCGCAGGACGAGGCCGTCGCCGTGGGCCCAGCGCAGCTCGCGGCGGGGCACGGCCAGGCGCAGCCCCGGGTGACGGGCGAGCAGCGCCCCGAGCGCCACCCGCGCCTCGAGCCGGGCCAGCGGGGCACCGAGGCAGAAGTGGATGCCGTGGCCGAAGCCGAGGTGCCCCCGGGCGTCGCGGGTGACGTCGAGCCGGTGGGGGCGCTCGACACGGGCGGGGTCGCGCCCGGCGGCGGCCAGGCACACGAGCACCTGCCGGCCGGCCGGCACCGGCACCCCGTCGAGGACGACGTCCTCCGTGGCGTACCGGAAGGTGGCGTGGGGCACCGGCGGGGCGAACCGCACCAGCTCCTCGATCGCCCCGGGGAGGAGGGTGGGGTCGGCCACGAGCAGCCCGAGCTGGCCGGGATGGTCGAGGAGGGCCACGACCGCGTTGCCGATGAGGCTCGTGGTGGTGTCGTGCCCGGCGACGACGAGCTGGAACAGCGTCGACAGCAGCTCCTGCCGCGTGAGCCGGTCGCCGTCCGACGCCTCCCGTACCAGGTCGCTCACGAGGTCGTCGCGGCGCGGCTCCCGCGCCTTGGCGTCGATCAGGTCGCCGAGGTAGGCGACGATCGCATCCGAGGCGGCGACCACGGCGGCGGGCGGATCGCCCGTCCACGGGCTGAGCAGGGTCCGGAACCAGACCTGGAGGGCGGGCCGGTCGGCGGCGGGGACGCCCAGCAGCTCCCCGATGACCTCGAACGGCAGCGGCCGCGCGAAGCCGGCCACCAGATCGACCGCAGCGCCGTCGTCGTGCTCGGCGAGCGCGTCGAGCAGGTCGTGGGCGATGGCGCGGACCGGCGCCTCCAGCCGGGCGACGCGGCTGGCGCCGAAGGCCCCGGCCACCAGCCGTCGCAACCGGGTGTGGTCGGGTGGATCGACGTTCAGCATGTGCCGGGAGAACGCCGGGCCCGGGAGGCCCTCGGCCACGACCTCGGGATCCCCGGCGAGCGCGGCCTGCATGTCCTTGGAGAGGCGGGGGTCGTTCAGCGCCTGGCGGGCGGCGGCCTGGCCCAGCACGAGGTGGGCGGGATGGCCGTCGGCCAGCACGACGGGATGCACCGGCCCGCGGTCGAGGAGCCGGGCGAGGAGGGGCGCGGGGTCGTCGCGCACGTCCGGGCCCCACCCGCCCCACGCCGCCGTGTGGTCGCCGGGGTCCCGGCCGGCCTGCCCGGGGTCGGGCACGGTCGTCCCGGCGACGCCGGACGGGGCGGGTGTCTGGCGGGCGACGGTCATGACGACGTTCTACGACGCCGGGCCGCCGCCCGCATCCGGCAGATGACCTACGTTTTCGCCCGTTCGGCGCCACCCGGGTCACCGGCCAGGCCGTGGCGCATCGCGAACAGCGCGGCCTCGGTGCGGGTCGAGACCCCGAGCTTGGTGTAGATGTGCTCGAGGTGCGACGACACCGTCTTGCGCGACACCGACAGGGCGTGGGCGATGTCGGGATTCGACCGGCCGCGGGCGACGAGCACCACCACCTCGGCCTCCCGGGGGGTCAGGCCGCCCGGAAGGCCGGCCCGGCGCCGCACCCGGTGACCGCCGGCGGCCAGCACGGCGTTCGCCGCGTCGCCGTCGAGTCGCCCGGCCCTGACCTCGGCGCGGAGCGTCGCCGCGGCCGCCGCCCGGTCGACCGGCGGGCGGTGCGGCCGGGGCTCGCCGAGGGCGTGGTACACGTCCGCGGCGGCGAGGATGCGGGCCGGCATGGGGATGGCCTCGCCGGTGAGGCCCCGCGGGTAGCCCGAGCCGTCGAGCCGTTCGTGGTGCAGCGCGGCGCACCGGCCGAGCTCGGACAGCGACCACGCCCGGGCCAGCATCCGCTCGGTGAGGTAGGGATGGGTGCGGGCCCGCTCGCGCTGGGACTCCGACCAGGGCCGGGCCTCGTCCCACACGCCGCTCGGCACGCCGATGATCCCCAGGTCGTGCACCAGTCCGGCCCGCCGGACCCCGTCGACGTCGCCGCCGGGGAGGCCCAGGTGCCCGGCCGTGCTCGCCGCCAGGGCCGCCACCCCCCGGGAGTGGCCGACGCGGTGGGGCGACTTCAGGTCGGCGAAGTCCGCGAGCGCCTCGAGCGCCGTGTCGAGCTCGGTGCCGCCCAGGGTGCGGCCCAGGCTCGGGTCGGCGGCGATCACCTCGTCCCAGCTCGTCGACTCGTCGAGCCCGTCGAGCAGGTCGGCGTGCGCGTCGCGGAAGCAGTCGACGAGGTCGGGGTCGAACCGCGTCCCCCGCCGCGCCGTGGCCACCTCCAGCGCCGCCCGCACGCCGCGCACGCGGTGCAGCGTCTCGACGGTGTCGGCGAGCTGCACCACCCGGATGGCCGGGGCGAGCTGCTCGCCCCGGGCGCGCCCCGGTGTTCCCCGGCCGTCCCACCGTTCGAACGCCTGGAGCAGCGGGCGCCGCACGTCCTCGCCGAGGTCGAGCCGTGCGGCCAGGTCGCCGGCGGCCAGGCAGTGCGAGGTCATCACCTCCCGGACCGACCGTCCGGCCGTGGCGACGAAGCTCCCGAGCATGCCGGCCCGCTGCAGCGGCGACCGGCCCGCGCCGAGGTGCGAGGCGAAGAACCGCGCCGCCGGCACGCCGGCCAGGTCGACGTCGTAGGTGCCGGCGTAGAGGTCGGTCTCGTCGCCGAACAGGCGGGCCAGGTCGCTGGTGTCGGCGGCGCAGCCGACCCACGCGAGCAGGCCCACGTAGTAGGTGGCGGCCCGGTCGGGCTCGGCGAGCCCGGCGGCGCTCGCCAGGCGCATGGCGATGCGGGTCTGGCGCAGCACGTGCTCCATGGGCTGGCCCAGACCCAGGTCTGCGACCAGCGACAACGTCGCCACGAGCTCGGCCAGCCGCACCGGTCGCTCGCCGCCCGCCGTCATGTGGTCATGCTACGGAGTGGTCTCGCCGGAACCCCACCGGGGCGGTGCCGTCAAGGACTCGTGCGGATGGGTCACGCCGGCGCGTGTCACGGTGCTGCGTTGCCGGTCGGCCGAGCTGTGGAGCTGGTGCTTGCACGCCAAATCGCCACGCGTGGGCCGCGGCGGACGCCCGATCCGCTCGGCCGTCAAGGACTCGTGCGGTTGGGTCACGCCGGCGCGTGTCACGGTGCTGCGTTGCCGGTCGGCCGAGCTGTGGAGCTGGTGCTT
>DASSGC010000145.1:0-5854 GCA_035693765.1 Acidimicrobiales bacterium | reverse complement strand
GGAGCTCGGGGAGTCCTTCGTCGTCGGGGATCCCTACCCACGCTGACGATGGAGGTGGGTGTCTCCGCGGCGTCGTCAGGCGCGCCCGAGCAGGCCGCGCTCGATGACGTGGGCCACGGCGTCGACGACCTCCGGCGACCGGCCGGAGGCGCCGAAGGCGTCGAGGAGCACGAGGAGCAGGAGCGCGTCGGTGTCGACGTCGCCGAACCGTCGGGGCGCCAGGAAGCGCACGAGGCGGCGCCGGCCCCAGTCGAGGGCGGCGGCCGACTCGAGCCGGAAGGTGGGGTCGGCGGTGCCGGCGTCCACCCAGACCCGGATCATCGCCGTCTCCGCCGCGTGCGTCGCGTTGTACCGCCGGAGCCACTGGCGCAGGGCGGTGGACGACGGCGGGCCGTCGGCGGCGACGTCGGGTACCCGGGCGAGGGCCGCCGACACGGCCTGCAGGGCCTGCACGCCGAGCAGCCGGACGACCTGCTCCTTGTTCTCGAAGTAGCGGTAGAAGGCACCGTGGGACAGGCCGGCGGCGGCGGCGATGTCGTCGACGCGGGTCCCGTGGTAGCCGCGGGTGACGAGCACGTCGTGCGCGGCGTCGAGCAGCGTGGTGCGGGTGCGGGCTGCGGCAGGGCTCAGCTCGGCGCCCACGTCGCCGTGCTGCAGGCCCGCGACGAGCGCCGGGCCCGTGCGGATCCGTGGCGCCGGCCGCTCGGCCGGGGGGTGCACGTTGACGTCGGCATCGAGCCCGAACAGCGTCCGGTGCACGATGTCGGTGAGGGCGGTGTGGATGCGGTTGGCGGGGAACGCGCCGTCGGGCATGGCCGCCCGCAGGACGCCGACGAGGTACTGGGTGCGGGTGAGGCACTCGAGCAGCAGGCCGATCACGGCGTCGAGCTGGCGGGGCGGCAGTGACGTGGCTGTCAGCTTGGAGCGGACGAGGGCGATGTGGCGCCGATGGATGCGCAGCCCACCGCTGGCGACGGCCTCGTCGCTCTCAAGCGCCGCCTGGAACGCCTCGAACACGGGCTGGTTCCGGGCGTAGATGTCGGCGTGGCGCTCGATCCACGCGCACAGCGACGCCCAGCCCTCGACGTCGGGGCTCACCGGCTCGAGCGCGTCGGCCGACGCCGACAGCTCGCGGGCCACCTGGCCGGCCAGGTGGCGGAACACGTCCTCCTTGCTGGAGAAGTACTGGTAGAAGGCGGCCCGGGAGCATCCGGCGAGCTCGGTGATGCGGATGATCCCGCACCCGGGATAGCCCTCCTCGGCGAACACCTGCAGGGCAGCGTCGAGGATCCGCTGCCGGGCCTGCTGCCCGCGCGCGCCGACGCGGGTTCTCTCGGCGTAGGGGGCCCGGCGTTCGACCGGGGCCGAGTCGCCGTCGGGAGGCGCAGGGCCGAGCACGTCCGAGACGCGGCCGCCCCGACCGGTGCGCCGCCGGGGCGACCTGGTTCGAGGCGCGGTCACAGCGGCGGCGATGCTAGCAGCGCCGTCACGGGACGCCGTGGCGTCAGGCGGGCGCTGGAACCTTCATGAGGCCGGCGAGGTTGCCGCCCATGATCTTGACGACGTCGTCGTGGGGCAGCCCCGCGAGCTCGTCGACGTAGCTGATCGGGTCGGCGAGGCCCTCCGGGTGGGGGTAGTCGGAGCCGAACAGGATGTGGTCGACGCCCAGCAGCTCGATGAGGCCCGTGATGTCCTCCTCGTGGAACGGGTGGACGTAGATGTTGCGCTTGAAGACCTCGACCGGGTGCTCCGCGAAGCCCTGGGGCATCATCCGGTGGGCCTCCTCCAGGGCCTTGAGGGTCGGCCGCACGAAGCCGCTGCCGTTCTCCACGGAGGCGATCCTCAGGTCGGGGAAGCGGCTGAGGGCACCGTGGCAGATCAACGCCATCATCGTGTCCTCGGTGGCACGATGGCTCATCATCACCGCGCTCCCGAAGGCGCTGCCCGCGAACGGCAGCATCTCGCGCGTGCCCTCCCAGTCGTTGACGTACCGGGCGTAGCCGCTGTCCGACGCGTGCATCGTGACGAGGATGTCGAGGTCGACGACCCGCTGCCAGAAGGGGTCGAACTCCGGCAGGCCCGGCGACCGGCTGAGGCCGTTCACCCCGGGCACCGGGGCGGGGCGGATCAGCACGACCCGGGCGCCGCGCTCCACGCACCACTCGAGCTCCTCGATGGCCTTCTCGACGATCGGCAGGGTGATGATCGGCGTCGAGAAGATGCGTCCCTCGTAGTCGTAGGTCCACGTCTCGTACAACCACTGGTTCAGCGCGTGGATGGTGGCGTGGGTCAGCTCGACGTCGTCCCGCATGCGCTCCTCGCAGAGGCTGGCGAGCGTCGGGAACATGAGGGACCGGTCGACGCCTTGCTCGTCCATCAGCTCGAGGCGGGGGGCCGGCTCCCGGAACGCCGGGATCGACCGCATGGGCTCACCGACCAGCTCGCGGTAGGACTTGCCCTCGGGGTTCCCGTTGCGGAAGTACTCCTCCTGCGCGCCGGGACGGGCCACGACGTCGAAGGTGGGGTTGGGGATGTAGTTGCTGATGACCCCCCGCACGGCGATCTTCGTGCGGCCGCGCGCCTCGACGTACTCGACCGCGCCCTTGTAGCGGTCGGGGAGGAACTTCGTGAGCGCCTCCTTGGTCTCGTACAGGTGGTTGTCGGCGTCGAAGACTTCGAAGTCCAGCTCTCGAGAAGGCATGGGAGGAACGTACGACTTTTCTGACAGTTGCGTCAACGTACGCCGCACCGAGAGGGGACGATGCCACGTTCGGGCGCGCGTCGGCACGCCCGGCGTCGCCGCCATGCGACGCGCCAGTGGCGCATGGAGACGAGGTCGCTGAGGTCAGGGTGCGACCAGGCGCGCCATCCTCGAAGCGAGCGCGCCGGCTGGGCCGGTGACGCCGGGAGATGACGTCGATGTCAGGATCGTGCGGCCCGCGACCACGACGCCGCCCGCGCCGGGCCTGCGCCGCCGCCCGGCGGGTCAGCCGTCGGCGCGGACCTTGTCCTTGACGGCGCCGACGATGGGCGGGGCGTCGCGCCAGTCGGGGATGCCGTGGGCCTCGTCGCCGATCGGGAATCCGTCGTCGCGGACCTGGGCCCAGTGGCTGTGGTTGAGCTCGTGCAGGGTGAAGCAGGCCTGCAGCGAGTTGTAGAAGCCCATGTTGTCGACGGTCTGGTTGACCGATTCCTTGATCAGCAGCGCGGTCATCGTGGGCAGGGCGGCGATGCGGCGGGCGAACTCGAGCGTGCGCTCCGGGAGCTCGTCGAGGGGGAACACCTTGGCGACCATGCCGAGGCGGTGGGCCTCGTGGATGTCGATGGCGTCGCCGGTGAGCAGCAGCTCCTTGGCCTTGCGCGGCCCGAACTCCCAGGGGTGCCCGAAGTACTCGACGCCGCACATGCCCAGCCGGGTGCCGACCACGTCGGCGAAGCGCACCTCCTCGGACCCGACGATGAGGTCGCAGGCCCACATGAGCATGAGCCCGGCCGCGTAGACGTCGCCGTGGGCCTGGGCGATGGTGATCTTGCGCAGGTTCCGCCAGCGCAGCGTGTTCTGGAAGAAGTAGTGCCACTCCTGGAGCATCAGGTGCTCGGCGCCCTCGCGGGTGGCGCCGTTGATGCGTCGGGTGGGGTGCTGGTCGGGGCCCGGGAGGATCTCCGCCATGGACGTCTTCGAGCCCATGTCGTGGCCCGACGAGAACATGAGGCCCTCGCCGCCGAGGATCACCACCCGCACCTGGTCGTCGGCCTCGGCGGCGAGGAACGCCTCGTCCAGTTCGACGAGCATGCCCCGGTTCTGGGCGTTGCGGGCGTCGGGCCGGTTGAGCAGGATCCGCACGATCCTGCCGTCGTCGAAGGTCTCGTACTTCACGAACCTGTAGTCAGGCATCTGGGCTCCTGGGTGCTCGAGTCGAGCGGTGGGGGTGGGTGGTCAGTACTTCGCGCGCCCGCCGGCGGCCGGTGCCTGGTCGGTGGGGAAGTCGCGGATCATGTTGTCCTGGGTGTAGGCGGCCACGAGCCGACCGTCGGCCGTGAAGACCTCCGCCCCGCCGTGGGAGCGCCCCCGGCCGGCATAGGCGCTGCGGTGATCGAGCAGCAGCCAGTTGCCCGCATGGAAGGGCTCGTGGAACGACAGGGTCTGGGTCAGCACGGTCGTCGAGATGCTGACGTGGGCCATCGACTGGCCCACGCCGGCATGGGGGCGCATGGCCGTGCCGATGAGGAACCCGTCGCTGGCGTAGGCGAGCAGTGCCTGGCTGATCGTGCGGTCGTCGGGCGCGCCGGGGAAGCGGCTCCAGACCCGCAGCTCGGCGGGCCCGACGGCGTCGGGGTCGCTGACGTCGACCCCGTCGACCACGCGGACGTCCCACCACTCGCCCTCCGCCGACCTGGCCGGCAGGGTGTCGGGACCGGGCACCTCCGGCGCCGCGTCGCCGTGGCGGATCAGGTCGGGGCTGGGGTCGTGCAGCAGCACGACGGCCCGGGTGCAGAGCCGGTCGCCCTGCGACGCCGTGACCGTGACGCTGGCGAAGGCGCGCCCCGCATGCATGCGCTCGACAGCGAGGTCCAGCGGCGCGTCGAACGAGGCGCCCCGCGCGAAGACGTTGTGGAGGGACAGCACCTCCTTGTCCGGCACCGTGCGGGCCGCGGCGACGAGGGACTGGGCGAGGATCTGCCCGCCGAAGACGACGCCGTGCCCCAGGTCCAGGTGGCCGGCCCGGTAGGAGCCCTCGCCGGTGGGCTCGAGGTCGAGGGCGGCGAGGACGTCACGCATCTCGGTCACGGCCCGTCAGCTTAGGGTGCGGTGACGGGGGTGTCAGAATCGGCCGCCCTCGCCCCCCAGCTGGACGCCCGCCTCGTGCGGCATCCAGTCGCCGTGCATCCGGCCGGCCGAGTGCCGGCCGCCGTAGGTGTTGAGGGGGAGCCGGCCGTCGGGGGCGATGCGAGTGCCGCCGGCCAGTGCTTCGCCCCCGTCGCCGGCGCGCCCGGGTGGCCCGGAGCGGCCGATGATCTGACGCAAGTGTCGGCAAGCGCGCGACCCGGGCTACCATCGCCGCCGTGGGAACAGACGAGCAGGGGCTGCGCATCGAGCGGGACGGCGGCGTGGCGGTCGTGCGGCTGGAGCGCCCCGCCCGCCGCAACGCCATCGACGCCGTCACCGCGGAGGAGCTGCGGTCGTTCCTGGAGGGGGCGACCGGTGACCGGACCATCCGTGCGATCCTGCTCACGGGGGCGGGCCGCGACTTCTGCACCGGCGCCGACGTGGTCGCGGCCAGCGCCGAGGCGGGGGAGATCGGCCCGCTCGAGTACCGCTACGCGACCGAGGGCTACCGGCGGCTGTTCCAGGCGCTGTGGGAGGTCGAGAAGCCCGTCGTCAGCGCGGTCAACGGCACCGTCGCCGGCGCCGGCTGGATGCTGGCGCTGCTCGCCGACCTCGTGGTGGCCGACCGCGACGCCCGCTGGACCCACGTCTTCAGCCGGCGGGGCATGGTGCCCCACGCCGGCGACCCGTACTACCTGCCCAGGATCATCCCGTTCCACCGGCTGAACGAGATCGCCCTGCTCAGCGACACGATCACGTCGGCCACCCTCCACGAGTGGAGCATCGTCAACCGGGCGGTCGAGGCCGCCGAGGTGATGCCGGCCGCCCTGGAGCTGGCCCGGCGCCTGGCCCAGGGCCCGACCCGCAGCCTGGGGCTCACCAAGCGGCTCTACCGCCGGTCCCTCGCCGGCGACATGGCCACCTCCTTCGAGGACGAGCGCAACGCCACGGCGCTCATCTCCACGACCGCGGACCGCCGCGAGGGCGTGCTCTCGTTCGTCGAGGGCCGCCCCCCGAGCTTCACCG
>DASSGC010000144.1:0-41872 GCA_035693765.1 Acidimicrobiales bacterium | reverse complement strand
GGGCGATCGGCCGCTCACGACGTCACCACCGACGTCACCACCGACGTCACCACCGACGGGGTCTGATGTCCCGTCCCGTCGTGGCGCAGCGACGTGTGCGACGTCGGCGACGTCTCCGGGGCGAGGGCCCACGTAGAACTTGAGCGGATAGGTCACGCTGGCGCGTGTCACCGTGCTGCCTTGCCGGTCGGCCGAGCTGTGGAGCTGGTGCTTCCACGCCAAATCCCCACGCGTAGGCCGTGGCGAGCGCCCTATCCGCTCGGCCTCTTACTCGATGCGGTGCCCGAGGTCGCGCAGGCTGGCGCGGCCCATGGGCGCCCAGACCTCGGTCGCCGAGGGAGCGCTCCACGGCGGATCGGCTGTCACACTCGCCGGGTGCGATGTCTCTCATCTTCACGGGCGGCGAGATGCGCCGCGCCTCAGGGCTGAGGAGGACGTCGATGGCCGAATACCTACAGGTGTGGCGGGCCCGGGTTCCGGAGGGCAACGTCGAGCGGTTGCTGGAGGTACGCCCCGAGGCGATCGCCGAGGCGCAGGGCTTGTGCCCCGAGCTCCTCGGTGCCGATCTGGTCCGCCTGGAGGACGGCACGTGGCTCGACGTGCTGCGGTGGAGCGTCCCGGACGGCGAGGAGCGGTTGATGCAGCACGCGGCGACGTTCGACGCCGTCGGAAGGATGCACGCGCTGCTCGAAGGCGCCGAGCAGGTGGGCCGGGGCGAGATCATCACCGGAGCGGCATGACGGCGCACCACCGCAAAGACATGGCGGCGCACCGCCGCAATGGCGACCTCACCGTCGACGAGCTCGCACAGCGGGCCGCCGACGGTGACCGCGGCGCCCTCTCGGCGCTGGTGCGCGAGCTGCAACACCCGATGTACCGCCTCGCGTTGCGGTTCCTCGGCGACCCCGACGACGCCCAGGACGCCTGCCAGGAGATCCTCATCCGCATCGTGACCCGGCTCGGCACGTTCGAGGGACGATCGAAGTTCACGACCTGGGCGTACACCGTCGCGACCCGCAGCCTGCTGCGGACCCGGAAGCGGATCGTCGAGTCGTCGGTGCAGGGAGCCGAGCGGTTCGCGGCGCTCCTCGATGCCGGCATGGGCGACATCGACACGACGATCGACGAGGCCGAGTACCGGTTGCTGTGCGAGGAGGTCCGCATCAGCTGCACCTACGGGATGCTGCTGTGCCTCCCCCGCCCCCAGCGGGCCGCGTACCTGCTCGCGGACGTCGTCGGGCTCACCGACGTCGAGGGCGCCGAGATCCTCGAGTGCACCCGCGCCGCGTTCCGCCAGCGCGTGGCCCGCGCCCGCCGCACGCTCCGCCACGTCATCGACGACCGCTGCGGCCTGGTCGACCCGGCCGGCCCCTGCCGCTGCGGCCGCCAGATCGCCGCCGGCGAGCGCGCCGGCATCGTCCGCCGCGACCACCTCCCGCTGGCCCGCCACCCCCGCCAAGAGGTGCGGGTGTGGATCGAACCGCTCGCCCGCCAGCTCGACGACGTCATGGCCATCGGCGACCTCTACCGGTTCGACCGCTTCGCCGCACCCGCGAGCCTCTGGGACGACCTCCAGGAGCGCTACCCCGAGCTGCTCACCACCGACTGATGGCCGACGTCAAGGACGAGATCTCCGTCACGCTCGCCGGCCACCTCGCACGCGAGCTGACCACGGCGTGGCCCGAGTTCCCCCGACGCCGGTTCACGCGCGGGCTCGGCGACGCCCTCGCCCCGCTCGCCGGTGGCCATCCAGCAGGCCGCCGCCCAGTCCTTCATGGGCTGATGAGCCGGTAGCGGCCCGAGTCGAGCAGCGACCGGATCCTGACGGCGACCTCGTCGGGCGCGATGGCATCAGGCACGCTGCGCAGCAGTCCGGCGGTGTCGTACAGCGCCTCCATCTCGGCGACGGCGTCCTCGACGTCGCCGGCTGACGCGTGCTCGACGACCGCAGGGTCGACCCGGCCGAGCCGGACCGCGGCGGGCACGCGCTTGCGGCAGTGGCAGCGGGCCAGGGTCGGGGCGATGAGCCCGCAGTGCTCGCTGACGAACGCCCGCACGGCGGCCCGGGCCCGGGACAGCCGCTTGCGGTAGGCGGCCTCGGTCGTCTCGCAGATCCACGCACCCTCGGTGGACGACACGCTGAACACCTCGCCGAGCACGTAGGCGACCCGTGCCTCACGGTCGAGGCAGCAGAGCAGGGCGAGCGTGCAGCCGTGCTTGACCTCACGGGCGAGCAGGTCCAGCTCCGGGCCGGCGTTCGGCGCCACCGGCGTGAGCCCGTCGTGGAGATCGTCCGCGAACGTGCCGAAGGTGTGCTCGAGCCGCTCGACCGCGCTGTGCCTGCGGTCGAGCAGGTGGTTCGTGGTCACGCGGTGGACCCAGGTGGGGAACGCCGCCTCGCCGGTGAACGTCGACAGGCGGGTGAGGACCTTCACCAGGATCTCCTGCGTCGCGTCGAGCGCGTCGTCCGGGCAACCCGTCATCCGCAGTGCGAGACGGTGGACGTCGTCGCGCACCGCGGCCAACACCGCTTCGACCGCCCGGCCGTCTCCTCGCTGCGCGCGGTCGACGAGCGTGGCGAGGTCGCCGGCTTCGGCGCTCACGGCTTGTCCACGACGACGAGCCATCGGCCGTCGGGCTGACGTCGGACGACATCCGCGCTGCGGCCGCCCTGGCGTATCACCGTCCCATCCGGGGCCGTGCCGGCCATCGCCCACTCGTTGACGACGAGCGCGAGGTCGCCGGCCGCCAGCACCTGGACGGTGTCGGCGGTGATCGTCGGGCCGAGCGCGAGGAGCTGGTCGAGCGCGTCCCGGATGGCGGCCCGGCCGTGGACGACGAGGCCGGGCTGCGGTTCGAAGACGGCATCGAGCTCGTACAGCGCGACGAGGCCGTCGAGGTCGCCGGCGTTCAGGCGGGCGGAGAAGGTCCGCATGAGCGCCTCAGGGGTCGACAGGTCGGTGTCAGTCGTGGTCATGTCTCTATTGGACGATCGGCGCGGCCCGTTGTGACCGATGCTGCCTCGGCCGACACCGACTCGGTCACGACACCAGCGCCTCGGCCCAGCGGCGCAACCGGGCGACGGTGAGCTGCTCACGCGGACAGGTCGCGCAGGGCGTCCTCGATGCCGCGGTGGAAGGTCGGGTAGGCATAGATCATCCTGCGGAGCCGCTCGACGGGGACCTGCGCGTGCACGGACAGGGTCAGGGCGCCGAGCACCTCGCCGCCGGCCGGGCCCATGGCGGTCGCCCCGACCAGCACACCCTTGTCGGCGGCCTCGACCAGCTTGATGACGCCGTCGTTGCCGGCCTTGTGGATCCACCCCCGGGCGGTCTGCGGCACCCGGGCGATGCCGACCCGCACGGTGATCCCGGCGTCGCGGGCCTGGGCCTCGGTGAGGCCGACCGAGCCGATCTCGGGGTCGGTGAAGGTGACGCGGGGCACCGCCCGGTAGTCGGCCGATGGGTGGGCTTCGCCGAGGATGTCGGCCACCGCGATCGGCGACTGGTACATGGCCACGTGCGTGAAGGCCCCCGCCCCGGTGATGTCACCGACAGCCCACACCCCGTCCGTGACCCGCAGGCGGTCGTCCACCGGCACCCACCGCTGCCCCTCGTCCACGCCGACCGCACCCAACCCGACGGCCGCCAGGTCGGCCCGGCGGCCGGTGGCCACCAGCAGCTGGGCCGCAGCGAAGCTCGTCCCGTCCTCCAGGTCCACGGCGAGGCGGGCGCCGTCACGGCGCACCCGAGCGACCCGGGCCCCGGTCCGCACCGCGATGCCCTCGCGCTCGAACACGTCGGCCAGCAGCCGGCTCGCCTCCGGTTCCTCGACGGGCACCAGCCGGTCCAGCGCCTCGACGACCGTGACGTCGACACCGAACCGGGCGAAGACCTGGGCCAGCTCGACACCGATGGCGCCGCCACCCAGCACGATCAGCGACGACGGCAGCTCCTTGGCCTCGATCGCCTCCCGGTTCGTCCAGTACGGCACCTGGTCCAGGCCCGGGACGGGCGGGACACTGGCCCGGGTGCCGGTCGCGACCACGATGCCGCGGGTGGCCTCGACCACCCGGTCGCCCACGGCCACCCGCCCGGGCGCCACGATGCGGCCCTCGCCCCGCAGGAACCGGCCGCCCTTGCCTTCGAACCGCTCGACCGCGACCCGGTCATCCCAGTCGTCGGTCGCCTCCTCGCGGATCCGCCGGGCCACCGGCGCCCAGTCGGGTCGCACCGTGGCGTCGCCCGCCACACCGGGGATGCGGCGGGCCTCGGCCAGCAGGTTCGCGGCCCGGATCATCATCTTCGACGGGACGCACCCCCAGTACGGGCACTCGCCACCCACCAGCTCGCGGTCGACCCCGACCACGTCCAGGCCCGCCTCCGCCAGGCGGCCGGCGACGTCCTCCCCGCCCGGGCCCATCCCGATCACCACCACGTCCGTGCTCAGCGGCTCACTCATCGGCTCTTCCTCGTTCCAGCGACGCGCGGTCACGATCGGAAACCCGCGAGCACCCGATCCTGTTCCGGCCAAGTGGGGTACGAGGTGCGCTAGTCGACGTTCACCAACTCGCGGGCCTGGGGGTGTGCCGACGTGCCGTTGACCACCTAGCGCATGCCGCCGATGCGCAGCTCGCCGAGGTGCAGGGAGATCGGTGTCGTCGACCTCGGCAACCGGACGAGCAGGGACTTGGCCCTGCGCGTCGACCACATGCTGGTGCTGAGGATGACGATGGCGTCCTGCGTGCCCACGACGATGTGCACGACGGGCGACTTCCGGCCGCTGGCCATCCTGGGCCCGGCCCGGAAGGCCTGCAGGACGACGTCACCCGGTTCCAGGAAGGGCTGCGCGGTCGCCGTCAATCGCTCCCTGATCCCCACGCCCCGAACGGTAGTTCGCGCCGCCGCGGCATCGACGGCCAGGAGGCGAGGATGCGCGCGGGACGGCGGTCACGACGCGAGGATTTTGGCCTTCTCCGCTTCGAACTCGGCGTCGGTCAGGACGCCCTGCGCCTTGAGGTCGGCAAGGTCCTTCAACGCGGCGATGCGGTCGGTGCCCCCCGCTCCGGGTGTGGGGGCACTCGGGGGCGGCGGCGCGTAGGCGGGCTCCGCATAGGCGGGCTCCGCGTAGGTGGGCTGCTGCTGGGCCGCCCACCGGTTGCCCTGCCGCCGCGAGACGCGGTTCGACACGGCGGTCGCGGTGCCCGCGACGACGGCGGTACGAGCGACTCCTCGGATGAGTCCGGGCATGGGTCGTCCTCCTGTCGGTTCGGTCAGGCTTCGGTATCGAGCGCGTCGAGCGTGGCGAGGATGGCCTGCACCGGAACGCGGCCTCCGGCCACGAGCTGGGCGCCGTTGCGCCGCAGGGCGACCGCGAACGGTGCCGCCCACGTGTTCTCGTAGACGAGGACGGCCGCCGAGCATCCCGGCTCCAGGGCGGACGCGGCCTCGTCGAGGTCGTCCTTGTCGACCAGGCCGGAGGACGCCTCGGCGAACAGCGTCACGTCGAGGTCTCCCCCGAACCCCACATCCGCGATGTCGATCCCGACGATCGAGCCGTCGGCCTCCTTGCGGACGAACGCCAGGTCGAGCAGGCGGATGATCCCCCGGTCGACCAGGTCCCACAGGAGCGGCAACGCGGAGCCGTCCGGTTGCCGGTCGGCCGGGAACTCGATGACGGCGTAGTCGATGGGACCGAGCTCGTCGATGTCGATGTCAGTCATCAGTCGTCTCCTTCGTCACGGATCGGGGTCATCCCGGCGTGGTCGTCCCGGTGGTCGGGTGCGGCGGTGTCTCGGGTGGCGCCTCCGGCGGCGTGCCGATCCGGTACACCACCACCTCGTACGCCGCGATCAGGGCGAAGACCACGAACAGTCCCCACCAGGACAGATCGGCGGCCCACAGGATCACCAGCGCCACGGCCCCGCCGGCGGCGAGGAGCGGGTCGCGGTGGTCCGTGATCCACGCCACCGTCGCCTCGTCGCGGGCGCGCTCCCCGGTCGCCGCGATTGCCTGCCCCCACACCACACCGGCACGGCGCCGCAGCGTCACGACCCACGGGTAGTTGCCGGTGAGCACGGCCACGGCCGCGACGACGGCCGCCCCGGCCAGCACCCAGCCCCCGAACGTGGTGAGCGGTTGGAGGAACGCCTCGGCCGCCAGGCTCGCCGACCGCTGTCCCTGGGGCCGCGGTGGCAGGGTCGCGATCTCGTCCTGCAGCCGGAACCCGACCCGCCGGATCAGGACCATGCCCAGCGCGAGACCGCCGGCGAGCTGGAGCAGGGTGCGCCGGCGCCGGCGCGACAGCCACAGCGCCAGCGCGGCGAGGACGACGCCCAGCGGCAGGAGCAGGACGACGAGACGGTCGAACAGGCTGATCGCGTCCTGGGCGGCGGTGAGCTTGCCCTCGTCGTAGACGGTGAACTGGCCGAAGTCGTCGCCGAGCTCGACACCCAGCGCGTCCTCCAGGCGGGAGATCGCCGCCTCCGGGATCTCCTCGACCGTCACGTCGGGCAGGTCGACCTCCCGGCCGAGGATCTCGGGCGATTGGGCCGTGATCTCCGCCAGCACGGCGTTGATGATCGGCAGCAGGTTCAACGTGACCTGCCCGCCCTCCGTGGTCACCACCTCGCTCTCGTCGCGCAGCACCTTCACCGCGGTGCCGTGCGCCACCTCCAGGGCACCCACCCACAGCCGCTCGAACGCCTCCGAGGCCATGAAGGTCTCGACCTGATCCCCGATGAAGCCCTCCACGGCGCCCGCCAGGGGCCCCGCGAGGATCTGACCGCGCTCGGGCAGCGCCTCCTGGAACAAGGCCTCCGGATCGACCAGCGTCATCACCTGCTCGGTCAGCCGCGCCGCCAGCGCCTGCTGCACGGCCGGCTCCTCGATCAGCGGCCCGGCCCGGTCGACGAAGCGATCGGTGTCGAGGAAGTTGCGGCGGGCCCAGATGCCGACGACCGCGGCCACGAGCACGACACACGCGAGGGCCACCAGCAGGGCGGCGACGGTCCGCCGCCACCAACCTCCCTGCCGTTCCTTCCGTCTCATGCTGTCGACCTCGGCCCGCAGCGCGTCCCGTTCCGCACGGAGGCGCGCGACCTCGTCGGCGGCATCTTCGGCCGCGGACGTCGTCACCGGTGCTGCTCCGGGCCGGGCGCACCGTCACCCGGGCCGAGCGACCCGCGGGGTGTGTGGGCATCGTCCATAGGGCTCCCGACCTCCTCGTCGACGCGCTCGGGGCCCACCGTGCAGGAATTCCGCCGCCGCGGCCTCACCCCGCGCGGATGATCTCGGCGAGAAGATCCGCGCACGGCCCCGCCGTTCGCCTACGGCGCGTCCGGGCCCGGCGTCGCAGGGGCATCACGACCCTGCCGGAACTTGCCGAAGGACCCTCGCAGGCTGTTCGGGCGCGGCAGACACTCCGCCTAGAAGGGGTGCTGTGCGCCCCATCGACCAGTCCAAAGGAGCATGAGATGTTCTTTGCAGAATTTGGCACCGGTCAGGTCTTCCTGTCGATGCTCTACTTCACCCTGTTCGTCATCTGGGTCTGGCTGCTGTTCGCGGTCTTCGCCGACATCTTCAGGAGCCATGAGCTGTCCGGATGGGCGAAGGCCGCCTGGTCGGTCTTCGTGATCGTCTTCCCGTACCTCGGTGTGTTCGTGTACCTGATCGCTCGCGGCGGCAAGATGAGCGAGCATGCCATCGAGGACGCTCGCCGTCGCGACGAAGCGTTCCGGCAGTACGTCCAGGAGGCCGCCACATCGCCCACGAGCGAGGTCGACCAGCTGGCCAAGCTCGCCACGCTGCGGGCCGACGGTGTCATCACCGACGAGGAGTTCCAGCACATGAAGGCCAAGATCGCCGCGTGACCTGGCCAACCCGTCAGGGCCCACCCGCGTCGCGGGTGGGCCCTGACGTCGTTGCGCGCCCGCCGTGCGACGTCACCCTCCCGGGGTGACGCCCCGCATGAGGTCCACCCCTACGGTCGGGGACGCCGTCGACGTCGATGACGGTGTCGTCCGTGGCGGGTCTGCAGCCGGGAACGGCAGAAGGGAGAGCAGATGTCTCGTTACAAGACGTTGCGCACCTGGTCCTTGGTGCTGATGTTGCTCGGCGTGGTCGGCGTCGTCTCTGCGGGGTTCGGCGTCATATCGTGGGCCATCTCGGTCGAGGGGGGCTGGGAGACCGCCGGTGTGCTGCTGTTCGGCGGGCCGATCGTCCTCCTCCTGGCCACGTGGCCGATCGCTCTCGGACAGGCGCTCCGCGCCATCGCCGACATCGGCGACGCCGTGACAGTGCCGGGCGAGATGCCGGACACCGCGAGGTTCTGACCCCCGCCGGCACCCGTGACGTCGCCGCGATCCCTGACCTGCGGGGTCCGTCCACCATCCGCAACCGGATCCCGGGCGCCCGGGCGACCGGGCCCGGGCTACGCCGCCGCGACCACGCGCACGTCGCCCGCCTCGGCATCGGGAGCCACGAAGGAGAGCAGCCGGCCGCCCTCGTCGACGAGCTCCGCGTGGGCCGCCGTCGAGAGCCCGGCGAACGGCTCGACGGTCAGCGCGGCGGACCGGCGCTGGCGACGGACACGCCACGTCGCGGCGAAGACACCGTCGACCAGGACCGTGCCCGCCGAGGCGCCGTTGCCGGGCGGGAGCGGTACCGGCCGGCCGTCCGGGATCACCCGGGTGCGGTCGGCGTGGGACAGCAGCACGTTGTCGTACTCGGGCAGGAACCGCACCGGTGCCGGTGTCTCGGGATCCGGCAGCGGCCCGTCGGCGACGTCGTAGAGGTCGTGGCCGGCGGCGTCGACGTACGCACGCAGGCCCACCCGCTCGACGACCTCGCGCAGCCGGGTGAGCCCGCACCACGCCTGGACGTCCATCACCGTCGCGGGCCCGAAGGCGCGCAGGTACCGCCGCACCAGCTCGTCGATCGACGGCCGGGGCTCGAGCGGCCGGCCGAGCCAGGACTCGATCGTCGTCAGCGCCGCGGGGCCCGTCCGGCCCCACACGCCGCGCGGCGTCACGTGCGCGGCGGGCACCAGATGGCTGACGGCGTACGCGAGCGCGTCCGCGTCCGTGTCCGGCCAGCGCGCGCCGAGCAGCTCGCGGAGCTGCGCCCGCGTCCTCGACTCCTGTTCGAGCAGCTCCCGCCCGGCCGCCACCACCGCCTCGACGTCGACACCGCCCATCGCCCGACCGAAGTGGCCGGCGAACCCCTGCGACACGACCGGTTGCACCAGCGGGCGGATCGCCAGGCAGTCAGGGGCGCTGACCAGGTGGACGGTGTTGCGCATCAGCGAGGCGCGTACGACCTGGCGCGACGTGGCCAGGCCGGCCAGCTCGTCCGCGTCGAAGCCGCCCAACCGGCTCCACAGCCCGACATAGGGCGCCAGCGGCGCCTGCGCCTGCAGGCCGACGAGGTGCTCGATCATCTCGACCGCGGGCATGGCGGCCCGCCGGAGCAGGTGCTGCCGCCCGAGCAGCGCCCGGTTGAGCGCACGCTGCCCGAGCACCGGCAACCGGGTCATGCCCTGACGCTACGGAAGAACGCTCGCAGGTCGCCGACCAGCAGGTCCGGCGCCTCCATGCCCGCGAAGTGCCCGCCTTCGGCGAACTCGGACCAGTGCTCGATCCGGTGGTCAGGATCGAGGACGCGCCGCAGCAGCGGGTCGGTGTTGAACACGGCCCAGCCGGCGGGGACGCCCGACGGCGCAACCCAGTCCAGCCCGGAGTGGGCGGTCTCGTAGAGGAACTGGGCGGCCGTCGCCCCGGTGCGGGTGAACCAGTAGAGGCTGACGTTCGTCAGCAGCCGGTCGCGACCGACCGCCTCGTCGGGGGTGGCCGCCGCGGGGTTGGTCCAGGTCTGGAACTTCTCGGTGATCCAGGCGAGCTGGCCGACCGGCGAGTCGGTGAGGGCGAACCCGATCGTCTGCGGCCGGTGCGACTGCAGGTCGAGGTAGCCGCGCTCGGCCGTCCAGGCGTCGCGGGCCTGCTGCAGCCGGGCCTGCTCGGCCTCGGTGAGGTCGTCGGGCACCGGGATGTGCTCACCGGCGAGGCCGAGCGACCCCGGGTCGCTCACGACGTGGGTGCCGACGACGTGGTCGGGCTCGGTGGCGCCCAACCGGCCCGTGATCCCGGCGCCGATGTCGCCGCCGTGCGCGCCGTACCGGTCGTAGCCGAGCCGCCGCATGAGCTCGGCGAACGCCGCGGTGGTCCGGCCCAGCTCCCAGCCGGTGTCGCGCACCGGGGTCGAGAACCCGAACCCGGGCAGCGACGGCACCACCACGTGGAAGGCCTCGGCGGGGTCGCCGCCGGCGGACCGCGGATCGGTGAGGGGGCCGACCAGCTCGGCGAACTCGACCACCGAGCTCGGGTACCCGTGCGTGATCAGCAACGGCAGCGCATCCGGCTCCGGCGACCGCACGTGCAGGAAGTGGATGGTCTGGCCGTCGATCTCGGTCGTGAACTGGTCGCAGGAGTTGAGCCCGGCCTCCTGGGCGCGCCAGTCGTACGAGGACTGCCAGTAGTCCGCGAGGTCCCGCAGGTAGCCGGCCGGGACGCCGCGCTCCCAGCCCGCGGCTGCGGGGTCGCCCGGCGCGTCGTCGGGCCACCGGGTGTCGGCCAGCCGGCGCCGCAGGTCGTCCACCGCCGACTCCGGGACGTCGATGCGGAACGGGCGGATGGCGTTCGGATCACGGGTGTCGTGCGTCATGGCACCGACCGTAGGAACCGTTGCGGAAGGGATCGTTCCGCGATGTGCGGGAGCTCCCGGGCGCGGATCTTCACTCGTCATGCGTGTCATCACACCCCTGACACCTGAGGCCGCCGACCGGTTGTCCGCGGTCCCGAGATTCTCCGGCCGTGCGGGCTTGCGGAACGTCCCCTTCCGCAACCGCTGCGAGACTTCCGCCATGCTGACAACCTCCGCACGGCTGCTCCGGCTGCTCTCCCTGCTCCAGGCGCGCCCCGGCTGGACCGGGCCGGCCCTGGCGGAGCGGCTCGGCGTGACCACCCGGACGGTCCGCGCGGACATCACGCGCCTGCGCAACCTGGGCTACCCCGTGCACGCGACACCGGGCGTCGCCGGCGGCTACCGGCTCGGCGCCGGGGCGGCGCTGCCCCCGCTGCTGCTGGACGACGACGAGGCGGTGGCGGTCGCGATCGGGCTGCGGAGCTGCGCCGGGGGCACCGTGGCCGGGATCGAGGAGAGCTCGGTCCGGGCCCTGGCCAAGCTGGAACAGGTGCTGCCGTCCCGGCTGCGGCACCGGGTCGGTGCGGTGCACGGCGCCACGGTCACCCTTCCGGGCGCCGGGCCCACCGTCGACGCCGAGGTCCTGACCGTGATCGCCACGGCGATCCGGGCCAACGAGCAACTCCGGTTCGACTACACCACCCACGACGGACCCACCGGCCGCCGGGCCGCCGAGCCGCACCGGCTGGTGAGCTGGGGCCGCCGCTGGTACCTCGTCGCCTGGGACACCGACCGGGCCGGCTGGCGGACCTTCCGCGTGGACCGGCTCTCGCGCCCCCGATCCACCGGGCCGAGGTTCACCCCCCGCCGGCTCCCGGACGACGACGTGGCGGCCCTCGTGCAGCGCGGCGTCGGTGCGGCAACCTGGCGCTACCGGGCCCGGGTCCTGATCCGCGCCCCGGCCGAGCAGGTCGCCCGGCAGCTACCGCTCGCGGTGGCGGTCGAGCCCGTCGACGCAGGGAGCTGCGTGGCGGAGGTGGGATCGGACACACCGCACATGCTGGCGCTCTACCTCGGGCTGCTGGACGTCGACGTCGACGTGCTCGACAACCCCGAGCTCGCCCAGGCGTTCGACCGGCTCGCGGACCGCTACCGCCGGGCCGCCGGCAGTCGTCCTGGCTCCGGGTGAGCCGGGACACGTCGCTGGTCGGCGCGACCCTGTCCGGCTCCGCCCGGTCGGCCCCGGGCCGGTCTCGGCGTCATCGCCGCTCACCCGAGAGCCCGACCGGCCGCGGCGGCCGGGCGACGACCTCGGCGACCGGCGCTCCGTAGACTGGCGCCGTGCCTGCCTTCGCGGTCGGCGTGGCCCTGCTCCTGGCCCTCGTCGTCATCGCCTTCGCCGCGCGCGTCGCCGCGGTCGCCGTGCTCGGGCGGCGCCACCCGGCGGCGGCCGAGCTCGTGGCCCGCCACTGGACGTGGCTCCCCGTGCTCGTGATGGCGGCCTACGTCGCGGTCGCGGCCTGGCCGGTCGGCGCGCTGCTCGCGGCCGCCGCGATCGGCATCGTCGTCGCCTGGCCGGAGATGTTCGGTCTGCCGACGCGCTAGTCCGCTCGCCCGGTGGACCGGCCGGGCCGGGCGCGTGACCTCGGTGCGTGGTCGCGCACCCTGCCGAGGGTGACGGTAGAACCGGCCGGTGTGGCCCTAGCGTTGGCGCCATGGCGGAAGCAGGCTGGTATCCGGACGGGGACGACGCGGGCGTGCTGCGGTGGTGGGACGGCGAGCGGTGGACGGAACACGTGCGTGCCGCTGACCGGCCCGCACCACCGCCCGACACCGGCGCGGTGCAGGCCGCGACCCTCGTGCGCGTGGCCGTCAAGGGTCTCGAGGTCGTCGCCGACGGCGACCGGATCGCGTTCGTCAGGCCGGATCCGTCCAAGAGCCACACGTTCGCCCTCGACGCCGTCGACCGGGTCGCCTTCGAGAGCGTCGCCCGCTGGGTCAACGGCTCCTACTGGGGCACCAAGTTCAGCATGAAGCTGGGCCAGGGCGACACGACCGACAAGTTCACCTTCGACAGCGGGTCGACCGACGAGCGGATCGAGGAGCTCCGCGCGGCCTGGACGGGGCTCGTCGACCTGCTGACGGCGACCGCGTGCCGGCGGATCGTCGACCAGGCGGTCGCCACGGTCGCCGCCGGGGGCTCGGTCACGTTCGGCGGCATCGTCGTCAGCCCCGAGGGGCTCAGGCACAGCGGGCGGTTCGCGAAGGTCGTCCCGTGGACCGAGATCACCGGCACCGAGGTCGACAGCGGCGGTGCGCTCTGCGTGCTCACCCACGGACGTGCGGGGAAGCCCCAGCGGAAACTGCTGTCGTCCCGGCTGCAGTGGAACATCGTGCTGCTGCCGTTCGTCGTCGCCCGGTTCTCGGGCGGTTCCTGACCCGCCGCCCGGCACCCGCGCCCCGGCCCCGCGCCCCGGCACCCGCGCCCCGGCGGCCGGTGGACCGCCGCCCGCTCACCCCGGGCGCTCGGGACCGGTGCCGGCAGGTTGGCGGCGCACGATCTGGATCCACGGCTTCCCCCTGCTGAAGAGGGGCAGCGCGAGGAGCACGGCGGCGAAGCCGATGAGGACGACGGGCAGCCGCAGCGACCTCGTGTACGCACGATCGCCCGACACCCGGACGTCGAGGGTCTCGCCCACGTCGTCGCGGTTGGCGCCCTCGATCGTCCCCTGGACGACGGTGCCGCCGGCGGCGAGGTCGCCGACCGTCCACGTGCCGTTGCACACGGTGCTCCGGCGGGTGACGCGGTGGCACTCGGTGACCGTGGCCTCCGCGGGCGTGCCGGACCGCTGCACGTTGAGGATGTACAGCCCGCCGCCGAGCATCACCAGCGGGAACCCCGGCCAGATCAGCGCCACGAGCAGGACCGCGACGACCGTCGAGACCTTCCCGCCCGCACGCCGGCCGGGGGCCGCCGCCGCGGCGTCCTGCGGTGGCGGGTCAGGTCGGGCGTCGCGGACGTGCCCGGTCCACTGCTGCCCGTCCCACCACCGCAGCAGCGCGGCGTCCTGCTCGTCTGGGTACCAGCCCGCCTCCGCCATGACGTGCAGGCTAGGGGCGCGGCTGCGGCGGGGGCCCACGGCGGGTCAGCGGACCGAGAGGTCCTCCAAGGGGAGGGCGCCGAGGAGATCCGCGGCGTCGAAGGCTTGACCGGCGCTGACGACCCCGGTGCACGCGACGTCGCCGTGCACCACGCGCCTGGCCGCTTCGACCGCCAGGGTGCCGCTGATGCCATAGATGTCGCGGCCCCGGGCGACGGCCCGGCGCTCCTGGGCGCCCCGGCGGGCGACGACCTCGACGAGGAACTGCTGCGCGGCGCGCCCGTCGTGGTCGTCCGAGGGGCGCAGCTCGGCATCCGGGTCGCCGAGGTCGCGGACCGCGGCGGTGCTCATGTACGTCCGCAGCTCCGGCGTCGCGAGGTGGCGGGGGATGGTGACGCTGTCGGCCATCGTGAACTCGGCCCGGACCCGCAGGCGGCCGACCGGGTCGGGGAAGTCCCAGTCGATGACCGGCGCGTCGCCGGTCCGGTGCTCGAGCCGGCCCTGCGAGTAGACGATGCGTCGCCCACCGCGACGCTCGGCCGACACGCGGCCGGCCGCCCGGGTGCCGACGGTGGGTCGCCAGCCGTCGAGGGCGTAGGCGATGCAGATCTCGTCGGCCCCCTGCCAGCCCCCCACCGCAGCCGTGGCCAACAGGTCACCCAGGCCGCCATAGAACGCGACGGCCGGCACGATCACGACACCGGCCCGCGTCGCCGCCTCGTCGTAGCCGGCGAACGTGTCGGCGACCGCCTCGATCTCGGCGGCCACGTCCAGGTACGGGACACCCGCCCGCAGCGCGGCCTCGATCACAGGGCCCGCGGTCACCGCGAACGGCCCGGCGCAGTTCACGACGGCCGCCACGCCGGCCAACGCCCGATCGAGCGCTGCCGGGTCGCCGACCGGCGCGGGCCGCACATCGAGCTCCCCGCCGTTCGCCGCGGCGACGGCCTCGAGCTTGGCGCCGTCACGGCCCGACAGCACCGGCTCCCAACCCCGCCCGAGCAGGTCGGACACCACGAAACCCCCCGTCAGGCCGGAGGCCCCGTAGACAGCGACACGGCGGTTCTCCGTCATGGGCGCCAGCCTGCTCGCCCCGCCCGCCGCCGTCTTGGACATCCGTGCGCGGTCCGGCGAGCATCGGACCGTGCTGAGCGGTCACCGGCTGTTCGACGAGGATGGCGTGGCGATCACCGACGTGACCTGCCGGCAGCCCCCCGGCCGCGGCGCCATCGACGAACCCGCGCACCACGCCATCGTGTTCGTGCGCCGGGGCTGCTTCGTCCGCTGGGTCGCCGGTACCGACCACCTGCTCGACCCGACCCGGATCTACTGCATCAACCCCGGCGACGAACAGCGCTACGACCACCCTCACCCGCACGGGGACGACTGCACCTCGATCCGGTTCGAACCCAGCCTGCTGGGGTCGATCTGGGGCGACGACCCCACGCTCCCGTCCCACCCGATCACCAGCTCGCCGGGCATCGACCTCGAGCACCGCCACCTGCTCGCCGCGGCGCACCGCGGCGACGACCCGGCCGAGACCCACGAACGCACCCTCGCCTTGGCCACAGCCGCCCTGGCCGAGGTGGACGCCGTCCGAGTCAGATCCGGCCGCCCGGCCACCGTCCGCGCCCGCCGGGCCCTGGTCGACGCCGCCCGGGAGGCCCTCGCAGCCGACCCCGGCTTCTCGCTGGTCGACCTCGCCCGCGCGCTCGGCGCCTCCCCCCACCACCTCAGCCGCACCTTCCACGCCGGCACCGGCCACACCATCGCCCGCCACCGCATGCGGCTCCGCGTCCGCGCCGCGCTCGAACGACTCGCCGGCGGGGACGACCGCCTGGCCGACCTGGCCGCAGACGTCGGGTTCACCGACCAGAGCCACCTGTGCCGGGTGATCCGCAGAGAGACCGGCCACACCCCGACCACGCTCCGACACGCGCTCCGACGACCATGACGTGATGTAGCCACGCCGCCGACGCGACCCACAACGTCCTCGGCACCACGCGCACGCGCTCGCCGACGTCGAAGCTGATCCGGACCTCGGGGCGACCACCTGCGGTAGAGGAGGAGAATCGGGTGGGTTACAACGGGGACATGCAGGAATGGGAGTACATGACCTTCGACCTCGCGAAGCCGCAGAAGGACATCAAGGACCTCAACCGGCTGGGTCGCGAGGGGTGGGAAGCCGTGGCGATGGTGTCATCGTGGGGCGTGGGGTGGCGCTGGGTGCACCCCATCGTTCTGTTGAAGCGGCGGCTCTCCGTCTCAGACGACAGTCCGTAAACGCAGTCGTGCTGGCACGCCCAAGCGTCGCCTGAGCGTCGTGATGACGGACGATCCAGCGGGGGGACAGGCCGTCGCGGTGATCCTGGAAGCCATCGCCGCCGACCAGGACCACGGCATCGGCGCCCGGGCCGGGAGTTGCCGGTCAGTTGCCGGTGCCTTGCCTCGACTTGCTGACCCCCTGCGCCGACACTCGTCGGCGCAACGACCTTCGGGAGGAACGCACATGAACCGGAGAGCACGACTGATCGCCGCCGGCCTCGTCGCCGTGGTGGCGACGCTCCTCTCCCTCGGAGCGGCGGCGCAGGCCGACGACGGCACAGGCACCGACGGCACGTTGTCACCGGCACGGGGACCGACGGCACCCGCGTCACCGGCACCGAACCGGCCGGCAGCGACGGCACCCGCGTGACCTGATCGGCGGGCCGGTGGGGAACCGCGCAGTCAACAAAGCTCTCCTCGGGATCGATCCTCACCCGCTCCGCAGCCTGGACCAGCACCAGGGCCCAACGATTCCGGCGTTCGGTTCCCGCCCTGAGGGGTCGTCGCCGAGGCAGGAGCAGGGCCGGTCTCGCCGTGCGCAGGCAACTCGGCGGCCAGCGCTTCGAGGCTCACGGCTTCCGACCCACCCCAACCCACAACGGGTTCGTGCGGCCCTCCGGTGGCAGGACCGGCGGGGGCTGGTCGTCGGGATGCCACTGGTCGACCTGCACCACCCCGGGGTCGACCAGATCGAGCCCGGCGAAGAACCCGCGGATCTCGTCGCGGTTGCGCAGCGCCCAGGTCTCGGCGGTGGCTTCGTTCATCCGCCGGGCCACCTCGGCCATCTCCGCGGGGTGGATGTCGCGGGCCAGGTGACACACCGCGAGATACGAACCCGGGGCCACCACGTCGATGAGGTAGCGAACGATCCGATAGGGGTCCTGGTCGCCGTCGGCGTCGGGCAAGAAATGCAGGATGCCGATCAATAGCACCGCGACGGGTCCGTCGAGGTCGAGTGTCTCCCCGGCCCGATCGAGGATCAGGTCAGGGTCACGTAGATCACCCGGCAGGTACACCACTGCACCGTCGCTGGTGCTGCTCCCCAGCAGCTGGTGAGCGTGAGCCAGCACGACGGGATCGCAGTCGACGTAGACCACCCGCGCCCTCGGCGCTACCTGCTGGGCAGCGGCGTGGACGTTCGTGCCGTTGGGGATGCCCGAGCCGATGTCGAGGAACTGACCTATCCCGGCCTCGTGGGCCAGCCAGCGGACCAAGCGGACCAGGAACGCCCGGTTGCTGCGGACCGACGCCCGTACCGTGTCCATCCCGCCCGGATGCACCGCCGCCGCGTGTTCCGCCGCGATCCGGTCCACTTCGAAGTGCGCCGTGCCACCCAAGAACGCGTCGTAGACGCGGGCCGCGTTCGCTGCCGTCGTATCGATCTCAGGCCACTCACAAAACTTGGCGTAGTCGCGCTCGTCGCCGGTCATGCCTGGTCCTCCGAGGACTCCCACTCGGAAATCCTCGGCCTACGTCGAGACGACCTGAGCGCCGTCTCGCCAGTGCTGGCCCGATGCCTCGGCGGGCTCTCGTTCGCGTCTATGCCCATCGGGTTTGAGGTTCCGATGGATCGCCCTCGGGATCTACCGCGCTGAATGGTGTACCTGCTCTGCGTTGAACACGCAGTCCAGGCGTCAGTTGTTCCTACAAGGCGGGCTACGGTCTGAAGGGTGAGCGCGAGGCAGGAGTGGGCATTCCTCGCTGCCCATCTGCGAGCCAAGGGCAAGACCAGGGCGGAGATCGCCCAAGTGCTGCGCGAGCGGTTCGGTCTCGGTGCCCTGGCCGCGCTGCGTCACGCGCATGGGTGGAGCCAGCACGACGCGGCCAAGGAGTGGACCCGGCGTTGGTCCGAGCTGCCGAAGTCGTACAAGGACTTCAGTGGCTGGGAGACCGGGCGCCACACGCCCCCACTTGACGTGTTCGACAAGCTCGCCGAGATGTACTCGTGCGACCTTGCCGACGTCCTCGCCGACCGCCGCGGCTACCGCGAGCACGACGAGGCGCATGATGGCGACCCGCCGCAGAGAGTTGAACGGGCTCCTGCGGAGCTGGACGAGGTCGAGCGGGTCCGGGCCGCCACCGAGAGCACCTTGACCCGCGGCACCGCGACTGCCGCGGTGCTCGACGACATCGGCGACCTGATCGACCATCGAGCCGGCGAGTGCGTGACCGCGCCGCCCGCGCCGATGCTCGATCGGCTGATCGCCGACATGGGCGACCTACAACGCCTGGCGGCCGACCGGCAGCCGGTCGCCGTGCTGCGCCATCTCAACCGGTTCACGAGCCAGCTTGCCGCCCTGATCGGTGTCGAGCTGATGGTGCTGGGCCAGGTGGTGGCGGCCCGAGCATGGCTCCGGGTCGGGTTCAGCGCCGCCGTCGAGGCTGAGGCCCCGCCGCTTGGTGCGCACCTGTCCGCGTTCCGGGCGACGCTCTATCTCTACTTCGGGGACGCCGCCGAGGCGGCTCGCCTTGCTGGCGGTGCTGTTCATGCAGCGGCCGGGGACAGAGGGCCGGTCAGCGCCTTGGCACTTGCGTTGGAGGCCGTTGCGCTCGCGCAGCTCGGCGACCTCGCCGGCAGCGAGCAGAGCCGCCACGGCGCCCGAGCAGCGTTCGAGCGCATGGACGGCGACGACAGAACCGTGTTCGGCTTCTCCGAGCGGCGCCTGGCGTTCTACGAGTCACGCGCGCTGTCCGAGGCGGCCCGCCGGCGGCCTGACCGGTTTGCACTCGAGGCGGCGTTCGCCGCACAGGACCGGGCCATCGACGCCTACCCACCCGACGCGGTAGGGGACACGACCCTCATGGCCCTAGACCGGGCGCTGTGCCTGGTGGCCGCCGGGGATACCGCGGCCGCATGCGACCTGGCCCAGCGGACCCTCGCCGACCTCCCCGATGAGCACAGGGCGCCGATCTTCACCGAGCACGGCCGACTCGTCGCCCGGGTGGCCGGCGACCCGGCCGGCCGGGACCTCGAACGCTGGCTCGCTCAGCCGTCGCTCAGGTAACGCTCGACCGTCTCAACCTTCGACGTGATCGCGTCGGTCACACCGGGCCGGATATCGGCCTTCAGGGTGAGACCCACCCGGGGGGCTTCGACTGCCTCGCATGCCCGGCGGATGACGTCCATGACCTCGTCCCACTCACCCTCGATCGTCGTGAACATCGAGTCGGTGTGGTTGGGGAGGCCACTCTCACGGACGATCCGAATGGACTCGGCGACCTGGCGGCCGACGTCCTCGCCGACGCCGAGCGGGGTGATCGCGAACGCGACGAGCATGAGCGGAACGCTACAGGGGTGGCGGGCACGGGAGAGGGCGACGTGGACGAGTTGTCGACCGCCGCATTCGGCGAGGTAGCGGACGCGGTCGGAGGTGGCGCCTTGTTCGCCGTGGACGGTGAGGGCCTAGCCGTGATCGAGGTGCTCAGCGTCCATCGGCTCGCCAGCGAGGAACACCTGCCGGCCGTTGTCGGTCAGCAGCGTGAGGACCGGGCGTGGTGGTCCACGTCGATGACGCGGGCGCGTTGGCTGGTCACCAAATGGCCGTCGTGGTTGGGGGCAATGGTGACGACCTGGTCGCCTACCCGGCGCGTGGGGAATCGGGCCGAAGTGCCCTGGTGCGCCCGGACCCGGGTCTGCACAGTCGTGGCGCCATGCGCTCCGAGGACGCGCCTCCGGCAGGGCCGACCACCCGGCACGACCGGCCGCTGCTCCCCTACGTCCTCGTGCTGCTCGGCCTGTCGCTGCCGCTGTGGGCCGTCGGCTGGCTCGCCGGCGGTGAGCTGCTGCCCGGCCTGCCGGTCGGCGCCGTGGCGTTCCTGTGCCCGGTGGTCGCGGCGTCGATCGTCGTGCACCGGCAGGAGGGCGCCGACGGTGTCAGGGCGCTGTTGACGCGGTCGGTGGACGCGCGGCGCATCACCGACCGGCGCTGGTACCTCGCCATCCTGGGCCTGATGCCGGCGGTGTTCGCCCTTTCCTACGGCGCCGTGGTGGTGCTCGACCGCCCGCACTCCAGGCCCGGCCTGCACCTGCTGACCCTCCCGGCGGCAGCGTGTTCGGCCAGGCGCTCTTCCACGCCAGCTTCAACGTCTCCTGGCAGGTCTTCCCCAACCCTGGGGACGACTACGACCCGGCCCTGACGGCCCCCTTCCTGCTCGTGGCCGCCGTGCTGGTCGGCGTCCTCTGGGGACCACGCACGCTCGCCCGCCCGCCCTGGCGCGACGCCCGGCCACCCGGTACCCGGCGGCGATCCGGGTAGCGCGGCCGCACGGCCGGGGACCTGTGGCCCTACCGGCCGTGTTGGCGCCCGGTGATCATCGGGCCAGGATGATGCAGGTACGGGCAGTCCCCCAGCTCGCACGAAGGACGTCGCCGATGCCGCACGGTCTCTCCTCGTTCTGGGACGAGCTCGTGGCCGCGGGCGACGACGTGCACCACGTGCTGGAGCTGATCGCCCGCCGGGCGGCGGAGGTGGTGGGCGAGGCGAGCGTGCTGACCACCGTGTCGGCCGACGGCCGGACGCTCGAACCGGCGGCCGTCCACCACCGAGACCCCGAGGTGCGGGAGTTCATGCGGGCGGTGCTCGCCTCGGAGCCCTACCAGGTCGGCGAGGGCGTCGCCGGCGCAGTCGCCGCCCGCCGCGAGCCGGCCGTGCTGTCGCACATCGACGTCGACGAACTGGCCGCCGCCGGCACGCCCCACACGCTGCGATTCCTCGAACGCCATCCCCTGCGCGCCCTGGCGGTCGTGCCGATGGTGGCGTTCGGCGATCTGGTCGGGACCCTGGGAGTCGTCCGCACCGTCTCCCCGGCGCCCTACGGCGACGAGGACGTCATGGCGCTGGAAGCGCTGGCCGAGCGCGCCGCCCTCGCGCTCGCCGAGACCAGGCGCCTGCCCCGGAGCATCGGGCCGACCGAGTACGAGGCGATCTTCCGGCACAGCCTCGACGGCGTGCTGCTGACCACCCCGGACGGCAGGGTCCTCGGGGCGAACCCGGCAGCCTGCACGATCCTCCAGCTCTCCGAGGCCGAGATCTGCCGCCGCGGCCGCTCCGGGCTCCTCCCCGACGACCCCTCCACCAAGGCCGCGGTCGGGCTGCGCGCCGCCCGGGGCAGCGCCCGCGCCGCCCTGCCGATGCGGCGCGGCGACGGCGAGGTGTTCATCGCCGACATCACCTCGACGATCTTCACCACGCCCGACGGCGAGCTGCGGGCGTCGGTGATCTTCCGGGACGTCAGCGACCGCGTGCGGTCGCAGACCCAGCTCGCCAAGCAACGCGACCTGCTCGCCCTGCTGCACCGGGCGACGACGGCGATCAACGAGGCTCCCGACCTCACGGCGGCCATCGACCGCACGCTCGACGCGGTCGGCACGGCCGAGGACTGGCCGCTCGGCGATGCGCTCCTCCTGTCGGAGGACGGCCAGCTTCGGCCCGGCGGCGCATGTCACGTCGCCGATCCCGAGCGCTTCGGCTGGTTCCCGGACTGGATGGCGCCGACCGCGCTCGCCTCCGGAGCGGGGCTCGCGGGGCGCGTCGTGGCCTCGGCCCGCCCCGCGTGGGTGGAGGACCTGCTCACGGCCACCGACATCGCACGGGTGGCCAACCCCCCGCCCGCACCGCTGCGGGCCTACGTCGGCGTGCCGATCATGGTGGGCGCCACGGCGCGGGGCGTGCTCGAGCTGTTCTCGGACGAGCCGCGCCCCCGGGACGACGGCGTCCTGTCGGTGCTCGTCGACATCGCCACCCAGCTCGGGCGCGCCCTGGAGCGCACGGAGATGGACACGGCGCATCAACGCCTCGACGAGGCCCGGGCCGTGTTCGTGGCGCGGGCCGCGCACGAGCTGCGCACGCCGGTGGCGTCGCTGGTCATGGCCGTCGGCGCGCTCGCGGCCCGCGGCCTGGACGACCCAAAGGAGCAGCAGCTCCTCGACATCGTGGCCGGCAGCACCGACCACCTCCAGCGGCTCGTCACCCGGCTGCTCGACCTGTCGTCGCTGGAGCACGGCGGGCCCGACCTGGCGGCCGAGCCGGTCGACGTGCAGCGCGTGGTGGACCACGCCCTCGCCACCTGCCCGACGCCGCCGGGCCACACGGTCACCTGCCACGTGCCCGCGGGCACCACCGCACTGGCCGACGAGCTGTCGCTGGGGCAGATCCTCACCAACCTCATCGGCAACGCCCATCGCCACGGCGGCGCGCACGTGCAGATCGACGCCTGGCGGGAGGGCAGGCGCGTGGCCGTGGCGGTGTCGGACGACGGACCGGGGGTCGACCCGGCCATCGAGGGGTCGCTGTTCGAGCCGTTCGTGCGGGGACCGGGCCGCCGCGACGAGGGCGCGGGCCTCGGGTTGGCGATCAGCAGCCGGCTCGTCCAGGCCATGGGCGGCACGCTGCGCTACGAGCGCCCGGACGGCACGGGCTCCCGCTTCGTGGTCGAGCTGCCCGCGGCGGCGTGACGGCTCGGCACGACCTGGCCGCCGCCCGGGACCGAACGGCGGTGCAGCGCGCCGCGTGGCCCACCACCCGGGCGGGCTCACCGGCGGCCCGCACGCCCGTGGCGCTCGGTGTCGTAGCCCTCGACCTGGGCCGACTCGTCGGCCACCCGCACGCCGTAGCGGTAGGCGAGCTTGCCGCCCAGCCACCCCGACACGCCGAGCAGGACCAGCGCCGCCGCCGAGCAGGCGAAGGCCGCGACCGTGACGTCACCCTCGTCGAGGTGGTCGCGGCGGAGCGCGAACGAGACGGCGAACAGGGCGACCACCGTCACGTTGAGGGCCATGTGGGCGAGCCCGGTCCGGAAGGCCGGCGTGGCGCGCGAGATGGCGAGCAGGTCGAGCAGGCCGAACACGGCGGCCGCGAGGGCGCCGACGATGCCGGCAGCGATGAGCCAGAACGACCCCTTCACGAACACCTCGGGCTCACCCGACCAGCGCGAGGCGAGGTCGAAGACGATGCTCACGACCCACGCGCCGATGGGGACGGTGACCAGGATCGGGTGGAACGGGTGCCCGTACGGGCCGGCCACGATCGTGACGGGGCGCTTCGCGTCGTGCAGCGCGGCCATGGCGACCGGGCGGTCTGGTGAGGTGGTGGCCATGCGGTCCTCCTCCGGTCCGTGCGGCCCCTGGACGCCGGACGGCGACAGGGTGCGACCGGCTCCGCGACCGCTGACATCTGGTCACCTACCCACTACGGCCGGTGCCGAACCGGCAGGGCCCGGCGCGATCGGCGCTACCGTGCGGCGGCCCCGTTCCCGGTGACGTCCACCGGCAGCGCGGCGGGGCGGGGGGAAGACCCTGGTGAGCACCGTCGGTTGGTTCCGGGCGGCGGCCCTCGTCGAGGCCGCCACGTACCTCGTGCTGCTGGCCGCGTCCGCGTCCCGGCACGTGCTCGGCGCGCGGGCGGCGCCGGTGTTCGTCTGCGGCCTGGCCCACGGCCTCGTGTTCCTCGCCTACCTGGCGCTGGCCGTCGCCGTGCGACCGCGCCTCGGCTGGACCCCGACGACCACCGCCACCGTGATCGTGGCGGCGGTCGTCCCGCTCGGTGCCCTGTGGGTCGAGCGGCGGCTGTCAGCGGAAGTGGCGCAGCCGCAGGCTGTTCGTCACCACGAACACGCTTGAGCACGCCATCGCCAGGCCGGCCAGCATGGGGTTGAGCAGGCCGGCCGCCGCCACCGGCACGGCGGCGACGTTGTAGGCGAACGCCCAGAACAGGTTGCCCTCGATCGTGCGCAGGGTGCGGCGGGCCAGCCGGACCGCCCGGGGGGCGGCGGTGAGGTCGCCGCTGACGAGCGTGATGTCGCCGGCCTCGATGGCCACGTCGGTGCCCGTGCCCATGGCCAGGCCGAGATCGGCCTGCGCCAGCGCCGCAGCGTCGTTCACGCCGTCGCCGACCACGGCGACGACCCGGCCCTCGTCCTGCAGCCGGCGCACCACCGCCACCTTGTCGCCGGGCAGCACGTCGGCCTCGACCCGGTCGATGCCGACGGCCTCCGCCACCGTGCGCGCCGTTGCGGCATTGTCGCCGGTGAGCAGCAGCGGGGTCAGGCCCAGCGCCCGCAGCTCGGCGACGGCCGCGGCGCTGGTGGGCTTGACCTCGTCGGCCACACCGAGCACGGCCCGGGCGGCACCGTCCCAGCCGACGACCACCGCGGTGGTCCCCGCCGCCTCCGCCGCGGCCAGCGCCTCGGACAGCGGCGGCGGGACGGACAGGCCCCGGTCGGCGAGCAGCGTGGGCCGGCCCACCACCACGTCCAGGCCGTCGACGGTGCCCTCGACGCCGAGCCCGGCCAGGCTGCGGAACCGGTCGACCCGCGGCAGCGCGCCGACCCGCTCCTCCGCCCCGGCGGCGACCGCACGGGCGATCGGGTGCTCGGACGCGGCCTCCAGGGCGCCGGCCCGGCGCAGCGCCGTCGCCTCGCCGGTCCCCGGCGCAGCCGTCACGCCGACCAGGCGCATCGTGCCGGTGGTGACCGTGCCGGTCTTGTCGAGGACGACGGTGTCGACCGCCCGGGTCGACTCCAGCACCTCGGGCCCCCGGATCAGCACCCCGAGCTGGGCGCCCCGGCCCGTGCCCACCATCAGCGCCGTCGGCGTCGCCAGGCCCAGGGCGCACGGGCAGGCGATGATCAGCACCGCCACCGCGGCGGCGAACGCCTCGGTCCCGGCGTGGCCGGTCGCCAGCCAGGCGCCGAGCGTGGCGGCCGCCAGCACGATGACGGCCGGCACGAACCACGCGGAGATGCGGTCGGCCAGCCGCTGCACGGGCGCCTTCCCCGTCTGGGCCTGCTCGACCAGCCGGGCGATGTGGGCCAGCGCGGTGTCGGCGCCGACGCCGGTCGCCTCCACCACCAGCCGGCCCCCGGCGTTGACGGTGGCGCCCGCCACCGCGTCGCCCGGCCCGACCTCGACCGGCGCGCTCTCGCCCGTCAGCAGCGACCGGTCGACGGCCGACGCACCCTCCACCACCACGCCGTCGGTGGCGATCTTCTCCCCCGGCCGGACGACGAAGCGCATCCCCACCGCCAGGTCGTCGACCGGTCGGCGGCGCTCACGGCCGTCGGGCCCGAGCAGGCTGACGTCCTTCGCCCCGAGGTCGAGGAGCGCAGAGATGGCCGCGCCCGCCCGCCGCTTGGCGCGTGCCTCGGCATAGCGGCCGGCCAGGATGAAGATCGGGACGCCGGCCGCCACCTCCAGGTAGATCTGGCTGGCGGCGTCGCCGGACCCGGCGGCGAGCGTGAAGTCGTGGGTCATGCCCGGCATCCCGGCGTGTCCCCAGAAGAGGGCGTAGATCGACCAGCCGTACGCGGCGCTCACCCCCACCGACACGAGCGTGTCCATCGTCGTGGCCCCGTGGCGCAGGTTGACGAGGGCGGCCCGATGGAACGGCCACGCGCCCCACAGCGCCACCGGCGAGGCGAGCGCGAAGCTGAGCCACATCCACTCGTCGAACTGGAGCGCCGGCACCATGGCCATCGCCACGACCGGCACGCCGAGCACGAGCGACCACAGCAGCCGCTGACCGAGCGGGTCCTCGGCCATCGCGCGGAGCGCGCCCGGGCGGGCCTCGCCGCGGGCGGCCGTGCGCGCCGCCGCCGGCTCGACCGCCGGGGCCTCCGTCCCGGCCTCCGCCGGGGCCTCGACCGGCCGGCGGGAGCGGAGCCCGCCGACCTGGAGCCCCTCGACCCGGGCCGGCGGCCCGACCTGCTCCGGGACGGGAGCGGCGACGGCCGGAGGCGTGAGTGTCGCCCCGGTGGCGGGCCGCTCGCCCACCCTGTAGCCGAGCTTCTCGACGGCCGTGACCAGGCGCTCGGCCTCGACGGCGTCGCCGTCGAAGTCGACGCTGGCTCGCTCGGTGACGTAGTTGACCGTGGCCTCGACGCCGTCGATCCCGTTGAGCGTGCGCTCGATGCGGGCCGCGCACGAGGCACAGGTCATGCCGTCGATGGCCAGATCGACGTGCCGGGTGGTCAACTCTTGACCAGGCGCTCGATGGCCCGGGTGGCCTCGCTGACCTTCGCCTCGGCGTCCGGTGCGCCGGCGGCGACGGCGTCGGTGACGCAGTGGTGCAGGTGCTCGTCGAGCAGGCCGACCGCGACGCTCTGGAGCGCGCTGGTCACCGCCGAGATCTGGGTCAGGACGTCGATGCAGTACGTGTCACCCTCCACCATCCGCTGGAGGCCCCGGACCTGGCCTTCGATCCGGCGCAGGCGCTTGAGGTAGTCGTCCTTCGTCATCGTGTAGCCAGCCACATGTATACCCTAACGGGGTATCAGCGCCGGGGCGCAAGTTCGGCCGGTCCGGGCGTAGGGTGGGGGCGTGCTCATCGGATCGCATGTTCCCCCGTCCGACCCGCTCGCCAGCGCGGCCGCCGAGGGCGCCGACATCGTCCAGATCTTCCTCGGCGACCCGCAGAGCTGGCGCAAGCCCAAGCCGCGGGAGGACGCCGAGGCCCTCAGGGCCTCGTCCACGCCCATCTACGTGCACGCGCCCTACCTGGTGAACCTGGCGTCGCCGAACAACAAGATCCGCATCCCGTCGCGCAAGATCCTCCAGCAGACGTGCGACGCCGCGGCCGAGATCGGCGCGCAGGCCGTGATCGTCCACGGCGGCCACGTCACCGAGGACGACGAGCCCGGGGCCGGGTTCGCCCGCTGGCGCAAGGGCCTCGACACCGTCGAGACCGAGGTCCCGATCTACCTCGAGAACACCGCGGGCGGCGACCACGCCATGGCCCGCCACTTCGACACCATCGCCCGGCTGTGGGAGCACATCGGCGACACGGGCATCGGGTTCTGCCTCGACACCTGCCACGCCTGGGCGGCCGGCGAGGCGCTCGTCGACGCGGTCGAGCGCCTCCTCGGCATCACGGGGCGCATCGACCTGGTGCACTGCAACGACTCGAAGGACGGGCACGGGTCGGGCCGCGACCGCCACGCCAACCTGGGCGCCGGCGAGATCGACCCCGACCTGCTGGTGGCCGTGGTCAACACGGCGGCCGCCCCGGTGATCTGCGAGACCGCGGACGAGGGCCGCAAGGACGACATCGCCTTCCTCAAGTCGCACGCGCCGGCCTGACCGCGCCCCGTCCCTACGGGCCAAATGTAGACACAATTGTTGTTACATCTTCCCATGCCGTCCGTAGGCGTCAGAGAGTTGAGTCACCACACCAGTCGACACCTCGCAAGGGTGAAGGCCGGCCACAGCCTCGAGGTCACCGAGCACGGTCGCGTCATCGCTGTCATCACGCCGGTGGGCATGCGGGTCGATGCTGTGGCAGCGGCGTCCGGGACCTTGCATCGGCGGGCTCGTCAGACGTCGAGGGCGACCGCGGCGGCTGCGGGGCCGACGTCCTCGCGCACGAGGGTGCGGTAGAGGTCCGCGTACAGCCCGCCGGCGGCCAGGAGGTCGGCGTGCCGGCCCCGCTCGACCACCCGGCCGTCGTCGACCACCAGGATCTGGTCTGCCGCCGTGATGGTCGACAGCCGGTGGGCGATGACGATGCTGGTCCGCCCGGCGAGGGCATCGGCCAGGGCCCGCTGGATCGCGGCCTCGTTCTCGCTGTCGAGGTGGCTGGTGGCCTCGTCGAGGATGACGATCGCCGGGTCCTTGAGCAGCATGCGGGCGATCGCCACCCGCTGCTTCTCGCCCCCGGAGAGGCGGTAGCCCCGCTCGCCCACCACCGTGTCGTAGCCGTCGGGGAGCCGGGCGATCACGCCGTGGATCCGGGCCGCCCGAGCCGCGGCCTCGACCTCGGCCGGCGTGGCGTCGGGGCGGGCGTAGCGGAGGTTGTTGCCGATGGTGTCGTGGAACAGGTGCGGGTCCTGGACGACGACGCCGATGGCGTCGTGCAGCGAGTCCTGCGTGAGGTCGCGCACGTCGTGACCGTCGACCCGGACGGCGCCCTCGGTCACGTCGTAGAGCCGCGGCACGAGCATCGACAGCGTCGTCTTGCCCCCGCCGGACGGGCCGACCAGGGCGACGAGCTGGCCCGGCTCGATGGTGGCCGACACGCCGTGGAGCACCTCGCGAGCCCCGCCCGGCGTACCTTCGTCGCCCGCCGTGCCGTCGCGCCGGGCGATCGGCGCGCCGACGTTGGGGTCGAGCTCGAGGGTTGGGATGATCGGCCGGTCGGGGTAGGTGAACCGCACGCCGTCCAGCTCGATGCGGCCCTGCGGGCGGCCGAGGTCGACGGCGCCCGGCGCGTCGACCAGCGGCGTCGGCGCGTCGAGCACCTCGAACACCCGGTCGAACGAGACGAGGGCGCTCATCAGGTCGACCCGCGCGTTGGTCAGGGAGGTCAGCGGGCCGTACAGCCGGCCCACGAACGCCGCCATGGCGACGAGGGTGCCGAGCGACATGTCCTCCGACAGCACCTGCAGGCCACCGATCCAGTAGACGGCGGCGGTGCCGACGGCGCCGACGAGCCCCAGGGCGATGAAGAACGTGCGGCCGTAGAGCGCGGCCCGGATGCCGGTGCGGCGCACGCCGTCGGCCCGTCCGGCGAAGCTCCGCTCCTCGTCGGCCGCCCGGCCGAACAGCTTCACGAGCAGCGCGCCCGACACGTTGAAGCGCTCGGTCATGGTGGTGTTGAGCGAGGCGTTGAGGTCCATCTGCTCGCGGGTGACGGCCTGCAGGCGGCGCCCGACCCGCTTGGCGGGCACGATGAACGCGGGCAGCACGATCAGGGAGAGCACGGTCAGCCGCCACTCCAGGGCGGCCATGGCGGCCACGACGGTGACCAGCGTGACCGCGTTGGAGGCCACGGTGCCGATGGTGCCGGTCAGCGCCCGCTGGGCGCCGATGACGTCGGAGTTGAGGCGGCTGGTCAGCGCGCCGGTCTGCGTGCGGGTGAAGAAGGCGATCGGCATCCGCTGGACGTGCCGGAACACGGCCACCCGGAGGTCGTAGATGACACCCTCGCCGATGCGGGCCGACCAGTAGCGGTCGCCGACGGCGAGCACGGCGCTGACCAGGGCCGTGACCACCGCCACGCCGGCCAGCAGGTGGAGCAGCCCGCGGTCCTTCGCGGGGATCGCCTCGTCGATGATCTGCCGGAACAGCAGCGGCGGGGCGAGCCCGACCAGCGCCTGGCCCACGATGAGGGCGGCGTAGCCCGCCAGCAGCCACCGGTAGGGCCGGGCGAAGGCCCACACGCGGCGGGCCAGCGCGCCGCGGAACCGGGCGTCGCCGAGCGTGGCCGGGTCGGCGCCGAGCAGCGAGCCGCGCGGGCCCATGCCGCCTGCTGCCGGAGCGCCGCTGTACCGCATGCCGGGAAGGCTAGGACGGTCCGGAACCGTTTCCGAGGCCTGGCATGTCTTTGAACGAGGATGGATGCTGTACGACCACTTTCCTTCAGCGACCGGTGGGGTCGGCGGTCCGGTCGACGGTCCGGTCGGCGATCCGGTCGACGGTCCGGTCGACGTTCCGGTCGGCGAGGAACGGGAACTCCGCCCGCACCCCCGCCACGACGGCGGGGTCGACGTCGGCCACCAGCAGCGCCTCGGTGCCGGCGCCGGACGCCAGCACCTCGCCCAGCGGGTCGACGATCATGCTGTCGCCCGCGTAGTCGAGCTTGCCGCCGCCGCCCACCCGGTTGCAGGCCACGACGTAGGCCTGGTTCTCGATGGCCCGGGCCACCAGCAGCGCCTGCCAGTGCCGGCGGCGGGCCGACGGCCAGTTGGCCACGCAGAGGTAGGCGTCGGTGTCGCCCGCGACGGCCCACCAGTCGTCGGCGAACCGCAGGTCGTAGCAGACGAAGAGGGTCACCCGGAGGCCGTCGACCGTGACCGTCACCCGCTCGGACCCGGCTGCGAACTTCTTGTCCTCGCCGCCGTAGCCGAAGCGGTGGACCTTGCGGTAGCGATGCACGGTGCCGTCCGGCCCGGCCAGCACGAAGGTGTTGTGCGGCGGGTCGCCGGGCACCCGCACCTCGGGGCACGAGCCGCCGATCCAGACGTCGTGCTCCCGGGCCCGGGCCCGGAGGAACTCGGAGGAGGGGCCGCCCTCCGGCTCGGCGGTCCGCTCGGTGTGCATCGAGAACCCGGTCGAGAACGTCTCCGACAGGAGCACCAGCCGGGCGCCCGCCCCGGCGGCCGCCTCGACCTGCGGCGCGAGCCGGTCGAAGTTGGCGGCCCGGTCCTCCCAGACGATGTCGTGCTGGACGACGGCGACCCTCACGGCGCCAGCCTGCCGAGCCGGGCGACCGCGTCCTCCAGCACCTCGGGCCGCTTGGCGAACGAGAACCGGACCAGGTGGCGCCCGGCCGCGGGGTCGGCGTAGAAGACCTGGTTGGGGACGGCGACCACGCCGCACCGGTCGGGCAGCTCGCGGCAGAAGGCCATGCCGTCGCCGTCGGGCCGCAACGGCCGGATGTCGACGGTGACGAAGTAGGTCCCCTGGGGGCGGAACACGGTGAAGCCGGCGGCGTCGAGGCCGGCGCAGAGCAGGTCGCGCTGGGCGGCCAGGCCGGCGGCCAGGCCGGCGAAGACGTCGTCGGGCAGGTCGAGCCCCGCGGCGATGGCCGGCTGGAACGGCGCGCCGTTCACGTACGTGAGGAACTGCTTGACCGTCGTCACGGCGTCGACCAGCGCCGCCGGGGCGCACACCCAGCCGATCTTCCAGCCCGTGGTGCTGAAGGTCTTGCCGCCCGACGAGACCGTCACGGTCCGCTCGCGCATGCCCGGCAGCGTCGCCAGCGGCACGTGGGCGTGGCCGTCGAAGACCAGGTGCTCGTACACCTCGTCGGTCACGACGATCAGGTCGTGCTCGACGGCCAGGGCGGCGACGGCGGCCAGCTCGTCGCGGTCGAGCACCGTCCCCGTGGGGTTGTGGGGCGAGTTGACCAGCAGCAGGCGGGTGCGGGGCGTGACGGCGGCCCGCAGCGCGGCGGCGTCGAGCCGGTAGCCCGGGGGCGCCAGCCGGACGAACACCGGCGTCGCCCCGGCCATGGCGATGGACGCCTGGTAGCTGTCGTAGGTGGGCTCCAGGACGACGACCTCGTCGCCGGGCTCGCACAGGGCGAGGCAGGCGGCGGCGATGGCCTCGGTCGCCCCCGCGGTGACGAGGACCTCGGTGTCCGGATCGTAGGCCAGCCCGTACCACCGCCGCTGGTGGCGGGCGACGGCCTCCCGCAGGACGGGCAGCCCCCGGCCCGGCGGGTACTGGTTGTGCCCCGAGCGGATGGCCTCCACCGCCGCGTCGAGCACCGCGGCCGGGCCGTCGTAGTCGGGGAACCCCTGGCCGAGGTTCACCGCGCCGGTGCGGGTGGCGAGCGCGGACATCTCGGCGAAGATCGTGGTGCCGAACCCCTGGAGGCGGCTGGTCAGGTAGGGGACGCGCTCGGCCATCGTGCCGACGAGGCTACGGCAGACCATCGGGCGGCCGCCGCCCGAGGGGCCGGACGGCCGAACCGGGTCGATTTCTGACGGTGTGTCAGATAGGTTCGGCGCGTGGACCTGCGGGAGAGCGCGGACGACCGGTCGTTCCGGGAGGAGGTGCGCAGCTTCCTGGCCGACAGCCTGGCGGGCGACTTCGCCGACGTGCGCGGGCGGGGCGGGCCGGGCGACGAGCACGCCCTGTTCGAGGAGCGGCTGGCCTGGGAGCGCCACCTCGGCGCCCACGGGTGGACCTGCGTCGGCTGGCCGGAGGAGCACGGCGGCCGGGGACTGTCGCTGCGCCGGCACGTCATCTACCACGAGGAGTACGCCCGGGCCCGGGCGCCCGGCCGGCTCGGGCAGATCGGCGAGGGGCTGCTGGGCCCGACCGTCATCGCCTTCGGCACCCCGGAGCAGCAGCGGCGCTTCCTCCCGCCGATCGTGGCCGGCACCGAGCTGTGGTGCCAGGGGTACTCGGAGCCGAACGCCGGCAGCGACCTGGCCAACATCGCCACCCGCGCCGAGCGCGACGGCGACGGCTGGGCGATCCACGGCCAGAAGGTGTGGACCTCGCTCGCCCACTGGGCCGACTGGTGCTTCGTGCTGGCCCGCACCTCCCGCCATCCCGGGTCGAAGCACAAGGGCATCTCGTACCTGCTGGTGCCCATGCGCCAGCCCGGCGTCGACATCCGGCCCATCGTCCAGCTCACCGGCGACAGCGAGTTCAACGAGGTGTTCTTCGACGGGGCGCGGGCCGCGGCCGGCGACATCGTCGGCGGCGAGGGCGACGGCTGGCGGGTGGCGATGGGCACGCTCGCCTTCGAGCGCGGCGCCTCGACGCTCGGCCAGCAGCTCAACTTCCGCAACGAGCTCGACGCCATCGTCGCCCTTGCCCGGCGCAACGGCGCCGCCGCCGACCCCGTGGTGCGCCAGCGGCTGGCCCGGGCCCACATCGGGCTGGAGATCATGCGGCTCAACGCCCTCCGGACGCTCGCCGGCAGCGAGTCGGGGACGCTCCGGCGGGAGGCGCTGATCGGCAAGCTCTACTGGGGCACCTTCCACCGTGGCCTCGGCGAGCTGGCCATGGACGTGCTCGGCGCGGGCGCCACCGTGTGCGGCGAGGCGCCGGCCGGCGACCCCGCCGGCTACGACCCCGATCCGCTGCAACGGCTGTTCCTGTTCAGCCGGGCCGACACGATCTACGGCGGGTCGAACCAGATCCAGCGGACCATCATCGGCGAGCGGGCGCTGGGCCTGCCGAAGGAGCCGGCGCCACCCGCGGCCGCCGCCCGCACGGAGGAGCCGACGTGAGCGCCGCACCGCCACCGGCACCGCCACCGCCGCCCGTGCCCGTCGAGCCCGCGGGCCACGACCTGCTGGCCGGGAAGGTCGCCGTGGTGACCGCGGCCGCCGGCACCGGCATCGGCTCGGCCACCGCCCGGCGGCTGCTGGCCGAGGGCGCGACGGTCGTGGTGTCCGACGCGCACGAGCGGCGGCTCGGCGAGACGGCGGCGGCGCTGACCGGCGTCGCCCGCGCCGACGGCAGCCCCGGCCCGGCGCCGCTGGCCGTGCCCTGCGACGTCACCGACGAGGACCAGGTGCAGGCCCTGTTCGCGGCGGCCCGGGACGCGCACGGGCGGCTCGACGTGGTGGTGAACAACGCCGGCCTCGGCGGCACGGCCGACATCGTCGAGATGACCGACGAGCAGTGGGCCCGGGTCGTCGACGTGACCCTCACGGGCACGCTGCGCTGCGTCCGGGCGGCGCTGCGGATCATGTGCCCGCAGGGCGCCGGCGTCATCGTCAACAACGCCTCGGTGCTCGGCTGGCGGGCGCAGGCCGGCCAGGCCCACTACGCCGCGGCCAAGGCGGGCGTCATGGCCCTGACCCGCAGCGCGGCCGCCGAGGCGGCGCCGCACGGCGTGCGGGTCAACGCGGTGGCCCCCAGCCTGGCGATGCACCCCTTCCTGGCCAAGGTCACGACCGACGAGCTGCTGGCCGAGCTGTCGCAGCGCGAGGCGTTCGGCCGCCCCGCCGAACCGTGGGAGGTCGCCACCGTGATCGCGTTCCTGGCCAGCGACTACTCGACCTACATGACCGGCGAGGTCGTGAGCGTCAGCTCCCAGCACCCGTGAGAGGGGACCGATGGCACAGACCGTGTTCGCATCGCTCGACGAGCTGCGCGCCGCCGAGCCCGGCCGCGAGCTCGGCACCAGCGACTGGTTCGAGGTCACGCAGGCGCAGGTGGACCAGTTCGCCGAGGCCACCGGCGACCACCAGTGGATCCACGTCGACGTCGACCGGGCCCGCGCCGAGAGCCCCTATGGCGGACCCATCGCGCACGGCTACCTGACGCTCGCGCTGTCCAACCTGGTGCTGCCCCAGCTCGTCGAGGTGCGGGGCATCTCGCTCGGCGTCAACTACGGGACCGGCAGGGTTCGCTTCCCGGCGCCGGTGCCCGTCGGCAGCCGGGTGCGGGGAAGGGCCGAGCTGGTGGCCTGCGACGACGTGCCGGGCGGGGTGCAGACCACCATCCGGGTCACGATGGAGGTGGAGGGGGGCGACAAGCCCGCCTGCGTGGTCGAGTCGCTCAGCCGCTGGCTGGCCTGAGAACATGAGCGGATGGGTCACGCCGGCGCGTGTCACCGTGCTGCGTTGCCGGTCGGCCGAGCTGTCGAGCTGGTGCTTCCATCCCAAATCCCCACGCGTAGGCCGTGGCGAGCGCCCCATCCGCTCGGCCTCTGACCCCGCCCACCGTCAGATCGAGAGGATGACCGAGCTGCCGTGGCCGAAGAGGCCCTGGTTGGCGGTGATGCCCACGCGGGCACCCGCGACCTGGCGGCCGTCGGCCTGGCCCCGGAGCTGCCAGGCCACCTCGCACACCTGGGCCAGCGCCTGGGCGGGCACGGCCTCGCCGAAGCAGGCGAGACCGCCGGACGGGTTGACCGGCACGCGGCCGCCGAGCGTCGTGTCACCCGAGCGCAGCACCGCCTCGGCGTCGCCCGGCTTGCACAGGCCGAGGTTCTCGTACCAGTCGAGCTCCAGCGCGGTCGACAGGTCGTACACCTCGGCCAGCGACACGTCCTCCGGGCCCAGCCCGGCCTCCTCGTAGGCGGCGGCGCCGATCGAGTCGCGGAACGTCCGGTCGCCGGGTGCCACCGCCACCGATGAGTCGGTGGCGAAGTTCGGCATCTCGATCACGGTGTTGGGGAACGAGGGGGCGACGGTGGCCACGGCCCGGAGCCGCAGGGCGTGCAGGCCCCGGCGGCGGGCGAAGGCGGTGGAGGTGAGCACCACCGCGGCGCCGCCGTCGGACGTGGCGCAGATGTCGAGCAGGTGCAGCGGATCGGCGACCACCGGCGAGGCCAGCACCTCGTCGAGCGTCACCGCCTTGCGGTAGCGGGCGTAGGGGTTGGCCAGGCCATGGCGGGCGTTCTTGACCTTCACCGCCGCGAAGTCGGCCGGGGTGGCGCCGTGCAGGTCGATGCGCCGCCGCGCGTAGAGGGCGAAGTACGCCGGGTTGGTCATGCCGAGCAGGCGGAACCGCAGCCAGTCGGGGTCGTCCCAGCGCTCGCCCGCGTTGGGGGCGAGGAACCCCTTGGGCGTCGTGTCGGCCCCGACCACCAGGGCGACGTCGCACATGCCGGCCAGGATGCGGGCCCGAGCGGTGTCGAGCGCCTGGGCGCCGGTGGCGCAGGCGGCGTAGGCCGTGGCGACCCGGGCACCGTTCCACCCGAGTGCCTGGGCGAAGGTGGCGCCGGCGACGTAGCCGGCGTAGCCGTTGCGGACGGTCTCGCCGCCCACCACGAGCTGGACGTCGGTCCAGTCGAGCCCGGCGTCGGCCAGCGCGGACCGGGCGGCCGCGATGCCGTAGGCCTGGAAGGGGCGGCCCCACTTGCCCCAGGGGTGCATCCCCACCCCGACGACGGCGACGTCGTTGCTCATGTGGCGGCCTCCCCGGCGGCGGGCGTGAGCGGCTTCCACCGCCAGATCGTGCGGACGGTGCCGTCCTCGCCGGTGTAGAGCGGCTCGACCACCAGCTCGACCGGGGCGCCGACGGTCAGGTCGTCGACGCCGTAGCCGCCGGCGACCTGGCCGAGCACGACGAGGCCCTCCGCCTCCAGCTCGACGGCGGCCAGGGCGAAGGGCTCGTAGGGATCGGTGGCCGGGAGGTACGGGGGCGGCGGCTGGTAGCGGGCGTCGGTGTACGACCACACGACCCCCCGGCGCGACAGCGGCACCTCGTCGAACGCCTCGCCCGCGCAGCCGGGGTTGCGGCAGAACGCCTCCTCCCGGGGGAAGAAGACGGAGCCGCAGGACCTGCAGCGGGTGCCGAGGAGGGCGGGCTCGTCGCCGGTGGTGAACCAGCCGTCGACGGCCGGGACGGGACCCCTCGTGGTGGTGCTCGCCATGTGTGTGACCCTCCCGGCACCGGCCGCCTCGGACCCGGCACGCTCAGACACGAAATCCGACACCGAAATCCGACGCGAATCCGACACCAACATCTGACGCGCCGTCAGATCAGTGGACCCGCAGTCTGGCACAGCGCGGGTTTGGGGGCGAGTTGCCGGCCGTGGTAATCAGGCGGATCGCAATGCCCGAAGGTCGGGTTTTGGGAGAGCCAAACCCTGTATGCAGCTCACGGAGTTCACGAAGTCCGAGCGCGAGGCCCTCAAGGCCATCTACCGCTTCACCCGCGACGGTTCGGAGGCCCACACCGGCACCCTGGCCGAGCGGCTGGGACTGTCGCCCGGCACGGTGACCACGCTGGTCAAGCGTCTCGCCGACCGCGGCCTCGTCGACCATCGGCCCTACCAGGGCGTCACCTTCACCGACACGGGACGGCGGGCGGCGATCTCCGCCATCCGCCGCCACCGCATCGTCGAGCGGTTCCTGGCCGACATGCTCGGCTACGCCTGGAACGAGGCGGACGAGCTGGCCGTCGCGTTCGAGCACGACCTGCCCGACGAGGTGACCGACCGGCTGTACGTGGCGCTGCACCGGCCGGAGACGTGCCCGCACGGGTTCCCGATCCCGCAGCCGCAGGCCGCGGACCTCCCCAACACGCCCGAGCTGTACGACCTCGAGCCCGGTGACGTGGCCGAGGTGGCGGTGTCGGGATCGACCGACGCCGAGATCCTCTCGTTCCTCGGGACCCTGGGCGTCGTGCCCGGGGTCGCGGTGGCCGTGCTCGAGAAGCACCCCTTCGACGGCCCGCTGGTCGTCGAGATCGACGGCAAGACCCGCACCATCGGGCAGCGGGTCGCCCGCCAGGTGTACGTCACGCGGACGATCCTCCCCCCTGCCGGGGTGGCCGAGCCGCAGCACGAAGCAGACAGAGCAAGCTGAGATCCCACAAGGGGGAGATGCACGATCATGGTGCAGCTATTTGCCGCTGAAGGCGGCTGGCAGGAGTTCACCCTCCGAGGAGGTGAATGGTTCGTCCTCATCGGCTCGGCGCTCACCGCGCTGCTGGCCATCGCCGTCGGCTTCCTGCTGATGCGCGGCGTCCTGGCCGCCGATCAAGGCACGCCGAAGATGATCGAGATCGCCAAGGCGATCCAGGAGGGTGCGCTCGCGTACCTGAAGCGCCAGTTCCGCACGATCGGCTACATCCTCGTGCCCCTGGCGATCATCGTCTTCGTGACCTCGGTGGCCGTCGACAAGCCCGACGGGACCTCGGCCCTGTCGTTCGCCCAGTCGGGCACGTTGCGCACGCTGGCGGTCGTCGCCGGCTGCCTCATGTCGGGCCTGACCGGCTTCATCGGCATGGGCCTGGCCGTGCGCGGCAACGTCCGCACCGCGGCCGCCGCCCGCGAGGGGCAGATGGCCCCGGCGCTGCACGTGGCGTTCCGCACCGGCGGCGTGGCCGGCATGTTCTGCGTCGGCCTGGGCCTCATCGGCGCCACGTCGATCATGATGATCTTCCAGAACACGAGCTCGGCGATCCTCGTCGGCTTCGGGTTCGGCGGCTCGCTGCTGGCCCTGTTCCTGCGGGTCGGCGGCGGCATCTTCACCAAGGCGGCCGACGTCGGCGCCGACCTGGTCGGCAAGGTCGAGGCGGGCATCCCCGAGGACGACCCCCGCAACCCCGCCACCATCGCCGACAACGTCGGCGACAACGTCGGCGACTGCGCCGGCATGGCCTCCGACCTGTTCGAGTCGTACGAGGTCACCCTCGTCGCCTCGATCATCCTCGGCGTGCCCGCCTTCGAGCGGATCTTCCCCGACAACCCCAAGCTGTGGGCCGTCGGCGCGATCTTCCCGCTCGCCGCCCGGGCCGTGGGCGTGCTCGCGTCGATCGTCGGCGTGTTCATGGTGCGGGCCCGCGGCAAGGACCGCTCGGCCATGGCCCCCATCAACCGGGGCTTCCTCACCGCCGGCATCCTCACGGTGCTCGGCACGCTGGCCACCGCGCTCGTCTACGTCGGCAGCCCCGACGGGCTCATCGACAACGTCGGGCTGCGCATGTTCGGCGCCGTGGTGATCGGCCTGATCCTGGCCCAGGTGGCCAGCCGCATCACCGAGTACTTCACCTCGACCGAGACGGCCCCGGTGCAGGAGATCGCCGACGCCGCCGAGACCGGCCCGGCCACCACGGTGCTGGCCGGCACGTCGTCGGGCCTGGAGTCGTCGGTGTGGGCCGTCATCGCCATCGCGGTGGCGCTCGGCGCCGCCATCGGCCTCGGTGCGGGCGACACGCAGTTCACGCTGTACCTCGTCGCCCTCACCGGCATGGGCATGCTCGCCACCACCGGCGTGGTGGTGTCGGAGGACACCTTCGGCCCGGTGGCCGACAACGCCGCCGGCATCGCCGAGATGACCGGCGAGTTCCACGGCGAGGCCGAGCGGGTCATGGTCAGCCTCGACGCGGTGGGCAACACCACCAAGGCCGTCACCAAGGGCTTCGCCATCGGCTCCGCCGTGATCGCGGCGGTCGCCCTGTTCGCCAGCTTCATCGAGATCTCCGGCACCGAGGTGCTCTCCTCGGAGGTCGTCGAGCAGCTCAAGGACACCTCCGGCGGCATCTTCAGCGCCATCCCGATCAACGTGGCCGACCCCAAGGTGTTCATCGGCCTGCTGATCGGCGGCTCGGTGCCCTTCCTGTTCTCGTCGCTGGCGATCCGGGCCGTGGGCCGCACCGCCGGCGTGGTGGTGCAGGAGGTCCGCAGCCAGTTCGCGGACGGCAAGATCATGTCGGGCGAGAAGAAGCCCGACTACGGGCCCGTCATCGACATCTGCACCCGGGCGTCGCTGCGGGAGCTGGCCACGCCGGCCCTGCTGGCCGTGCTCACGCCGGTCATCATCGGCTTCGGCATCGGCTACACCGCCCTCGGCGCCTTCCTGGCCGCGGTCATCCTGGTGGGCCAGCTCATGGCCAACTACCTGTCGAACGCGGGTGGCGCCTGGGACAACGCCAAGAAGTACATCGAGGACGGCAACCACGGCGGCAAGGGCTCCGACGCCCACATGGCCGCGGTCATCGGCGACACCGTCGGCGACCCGTTCAAGGACACCGCCGGCCCGGCCCTCAACCCGCTCATCAAGGTGATGAACCTGGTGTCGCTGCTCATCCTGCCGGCGATCATCAGCCTCTCGAACGTGAGCGAGGACAACGTGCTGTCCAGCACCCCGAAGGTGGGCGGCTACGTCGTGGCCGCGCTGGCGCTGGTCGTGCTGCTCGGCGCCATCCTCTTCTCCAAGCGGCAGGGCGCCGGCATCGCCGGTGGCAGCGGCGACGGCAAGGGGACCACGGTGAACGGCCAGGGGCCGACCGAGGTCAGCGAACCCGCCACCGCGCCGGTGGGCTGAGCCCGCACCACAGGTAGCGCACGACACGAGGGGCCGGTCCTGCGGGCCGGCCCCTCGTGCGCGTCCGGGCGGCGATCCGCCCGGTCGATGGACTTTTCGCCGACCCGCGGCGCCCGACGTGCCACGATCTGTCGATCGGGACGACCAGGGGGACGGCGACATGAGCGGATCGGCGAGCACCACCGGGCGCGCGGCAGGGCCGGGAGCACGCATCGACCGGCGACGGTTCCTTGGGGGATCGGCGGCCGCCGTGGGGGGTGCCACCCTGGCCGGGCCGTTCGCCGGGTTCCTCGCCGGGCCGGCGGCCGCGACGCCCGTGCCCGAGCTCGGCCCGGTGGCCGACCTGCGCGACGGCAAGGTGCGGCTGTGGCTCCCGCCGGGGTTCGCCTACCGGTCGTTCCACGACACCGAGCAGGCCGTGACCCTCGACGACGGCACCGCGCTGCCGGGCCGCCACGACGGCATGGCCGCCTTCGCCGGGCCGGACGGCAACTACACGCTCGTCCGCAACCACGAGGTGAACAACCCCGTTCCCCCCTTCGGCGACGCGTCGCAGGCCTACGACGCCATGGCGGGCGGCGGCACGACCACCATCGTGGTGACGCCCTTCGGCGAGGTCGTCCACGCCTTCACGAGCCTGAACGGCACCCAGATGAACTGCTCGGGCGGCCCCATGCCGTGGGGGTCGTGGGTCTCGTGCGAGGAGACGGTCAACGGCCCCGACGTGGGGCCCGACTTCACCGGTGTCTCGAACATCCCGCTCACCCGGCCGCACGGCTTCCTGTTCGAGGGGCCCGCAGGCGGCCAGTCGAACCGCGAGCCGATCACCGGCGCCGGCCGGTTCGCCCACGAGGCGGTCGCCTTCGACCACCGGCACGGCGTGCTGTACCAGACCGAGGACAACTTCGGGTTCCCGTCGGGCTTCTACCGCTACCTGCCCGACGAGGACGCCCGGGCGGCCGGCCACATCCCCCCCACCGGCCGCCTCCAGATGCTGGCCGTCACCGGCACCCCCAACGCCGACCTGGCGGCCACCCAGCCCGACCGCGCCACCTACCGGGTCACGTGGGTCGACATCGACGACCCGGCGCCGAGCTTCCCGTACACCCCGGGCGAGACGGCCCCCACCGGCAACAACGCCGCGATCAGCTACGTCGGCGACCAGGGCCGGGCCCAGGGGGCCGCGTGGTTCTCGCGGCTGGAGGGGGCCGCCTTCCACAAGGGCGTCGTCTACTTCACCTCGACGCAGGGCGGCGGCCCCGCCGAGCCCGGACCCAGCGACACCGTCGGCGGGTTCGGCAACGGCACCGGGCAGATCTGGGGCTACGACACCCGCTCCGAGCGCCTGCGGCTGCTGTACCAGTCGCCCGGCCCCGACGTGCTCGACTTCCCCGACAACGTGTGCACCAGCCCCCACGGCACCCTCGTGGTGTGCGAGGACAACGTGAACGACAACTTCATCCGGGGCCTGTCGCCCCGGGGGGAGCTGTTCCCCATCGCCCTCAACCGGCTGACGTCGTCGACCGGCGCCGACCGGTCGAACGACGAGTTCGCCGGCGCGACCTTCAGCCCCGACGGGCACACGCTGTTCGTGAACATCCAGGCCAGCCGGGGTCTCACCTTCGCCATCTGGGGCCCCTGGCGCCGCATCGGCGTCTGAGCGCCGCGCCGCCCGGTCGGGCGACCTGGTCTGACGGCTTGGTTACGACTCGGCCGCGCCGTGAACCGACCGCCGCCGCTACGCGTTAGCCGTACATGACCACGATGCGGGAGATGCGCACGGCGGCGGTCGCGTCGCTGGGGGCGGGGGCCATCCACGCCACGGCGGCCGGCGCCCACGGCGAGCACCCGCCGGCGGCGGTGATGTTCGCCGTCCTGGCGGTGCTCCAGGGGGGATGGGGGGCCGCCGCGCTGCGGGCGCGTGCGTCCCGGCCCCTGGCCTGGGCCGGGGTCGCGCTCGGCTGGGTCGGGCTGACCGGATGGGCGCTGGCGAAGGTGAGCGGCATCGGGTTCGTCACCGGCCTGGAGGCGGCGGAGCCGCCCGGCTTCGCCGACACCGTGGCGGCGGTGCTGGCCGGCGTGACGCTCGGGGGCGCGGCGTGGTGGCTGTCGGGCCGGAGCGACCCGGTCGGCGCCAGGCGACCGGCGCAGGTACCGGGGGCCGTGACCGCCGCCGCCCTGGTGCTGGCGGCGATGGTGGCGACGGGCGACCACGACCACACCGGGGGCGACCACGGCCACGGGCTGGGCGAGTCCGCCGCAGCGCACGGGCCCGGAGACGGCGGCGGGCACGATCACGGGGCCACGGCGGGCGACCATGATGACGACGGCGACGGCGCGCACGGCGGCGCGGCGGGCGACGGTCACGGCGGCGGCGACCACGGCGGCGGGGGTGGCTCGGCCGCGGCCCACGACCATGGCGGCGGCCGACGCGGGCAGGCGGCGCGTGGCGGGCACGACCCCGGCGACCACGACGACGATCCCGACGACCCCCACGACCACGACGACGACCCCGGCGACCCCCACCACCACGACGGCGACCACGGCGGCGACCCCGGCGACCCC